>DOUV01000823.1:10171-14943 GCA_003520455.1 Chloroflexota bacterium
CGGAGGGGCACGCCCGGCCGCAGGCCTCCAGCCGCGGTTTCAACCGCCGGGCGGCTTTTGCAGAAATATGAACACAGCACCGCCCGCCAGCGGCGATTTCTCGCTGCGCCGGCGGGCGGTGCTCTGTGACCTGCATTCGCCTAGCGCCTGCGCAGGCGCTGGCGGGTTTCGCCCTCACGCTCGAACTCGACGTCCACGCCCGCCTCGTTAGTGCCGACAGCCGCCCGGAGAAGCGCGATGAGCTGCGGACTGGCACCGCGCGTTTCCAGCATCTCGATGGTGGTTGGGTTGATCCAGTAATCATGATCGTCGAGGCCCTCTTCCTCGAGGTTGGCCTGCAGAAAGGCCAGGTCCTCCTCTCGAATGGTGCCGAGCTCGACACCGGTTGCCTCGTCGTATAGTCGAACCACGCGCAGACCCCCTTCAAATTGGGCGACCAGTTCCAGCGACCCGGCCCGGAAGATCGCTATCACCGGCACCCTGAACATCTTCCCCCGCCTTAAGATTGGTCCTCAGACGTTCCGCCGTAGCAGCTCCGGGCGGTTGCGCCCGCGCTCCCAGCATAACTGTTCTTGATGGCGCGTCAAACCTATTCGAGCACGCTCAACAAGCAAGAGCTGTACCCGTTGAAACAGGCCGCGACGATCAGAGACTTCCGAAGTCTCGGAAGACTTCGGAAGTCTGGCGCCTTGAGTGGCTCTCCAGTCCCGTGAGAGAGACAGGCCTCAACGCGGTTCGAACCCCCAGGCGTTACGAGAGAAGGCAACTTGCGTATATCCGTATCGACCTCTATGATAGATGCCAGCCAGTGCCCGAACGTTTTCTTTTTCTCAAAGTCCGGCCGCCCCAAACCCAAAATCGAGCCTGGAACACGAGCCAGAGAGTCGATGCGCAGTTGAGAACCTGGTTGGTCGTACCCGCTTGACTGGCACGTTCGTCCAAGTGCCTCGCTCCACCCTGGGTCATTCAACTCCGCGCCGTCGTCTGCACCCTGGCGTGGTGCCCCGTCAGCCATGAAGCGAGAGGCGAGATGACGATGAAGCCGATTTTTGACGCCTGTGTTCCGCGTGATGAAATCCTGAAGGGCGAGTTGAAGGAGGACATCTTTGCTGCCCGCCTCAAGGATGTCGTAGAGGGCAAAGCGGAGGATGTCTACCGGGACCCCGCGACCTTTTTCGAGAACACCTTCCCCACCGAGGGCCTCAAGATCCTCCTGTATGAAGCCCTCGGTCGCCTGACCGGTGTCCACCCCTCGAACAAGCGAATCCTGCGTCTCGAGACCTCCTTCGGCGGTGGGAAGACGCACAATCTCATCGCACTCTACCATGCCGCCAACGGCCATCTCTCGGCGGAGACGCTGAAAGGCATCGTGCCCCCGGAATTCGTCCCCTCGCCCGGCGCCATCGACGTCGCGGCGGTCGTCGGCACCGATCTCGATCCGAGCAATGGCCTCCAGCATGAGGATGGCCTCCGCACCTACACCCTCTGGGGCGAGTTGGCGTACCAGCTTGGCCGCCGGGCCGGCTATGCGCTCGCTCGTGAGAGCGACAAGAACCGTACGGCCCCAGGCACGGCTCTTTTCAACGAACTGATTGGTATCAGGCCCACCCTCATCATGATCGACGAGATCGCCGAGCATATGCGGGTGGCGCAGAGTGTTCCCGCGGCGACCGGGAAGTCGGACCTCGCCGAGCAGACCGTGGCCTTTCTGATGGCGCTGCTGGAATTTGTGGCCAGCCGGTCGAATGTCGTGCTGGTCTTCACCCTTGCCGGCGACGACGACGCTTTTCGAGCTGAGACGGCGAACCTGCGCCAGCAGCTCACCGAGGCCCGCCGCGTGACGGCTCGCCAGGAGATGGTGATTACGCCGACGGGTGAGACGGAAGTCTCGGCCATCGTCACCCACCGCTTGTTTCCCTCCCTCGATCGCACGGTAGCAGAAGAGGTTGCTCACACGTACTCCGAAGCGTACAAACGGTGGTACGAGCAGAACGTCGAGCTGCCGCAGGGCGCCGTCCGGGCCGAGTACGCGGCCGATATCGCCCAGGATTACCCCTTCCACCCCGAACTGCTCAACACGCTCAATCGCAAGACGTCCACAATCCCGAACTTCCAGAAAACACGAGGCGCGCTGCGACTCCTGGCCCTCGTTGTTCGGCAGCTGTGGCAGCAGAAATCGGCCAATACCTGGCTGATCCATCCTCATCATGTCGACCTCGCCCACCGGGAGATTGCCAACGATCTGACCAGCCGTCTTCAGCGCCCCGCATTCCAACAAGTGATCGAGGCTGACATCGTCAGCGCGAAGAAAGGGTCGCAGGCTCATGGCCAGGAGATCGACGAGGCGTGGATCGCCGCCGGCAAGCCACCCTACGCCCGGCGGGTCGCCACGACGGTTTTCCTGCACAGCCTCTCCCAGGGCATCGCCACCGGGGTGGACCCGGCCGACCTGCGCCTGGCGGTGCTGCAGCCTGGGGACGATCCGCTGCTGATCGAGCGCGCCGTCGAGCGGCTCGAAGCAGTGGCCTGGTTCTTCGAGTGGGACGGACGGCGCTTTCGGTTCAAGACCGAGCCCTCCCTGAACAAAATCATCCTCGACGAGATGGGAATGATCGGCCACACCAAGGCCAAACAGGAATTGGACAGCCGGATTCAGAACCAGCAGGTCTGGAAGTCGGGCACTTTCAGGGTGGTGCCCTTCCCCCAGGAGGCCGCGGACGTCGACGACGACGCCAGGGCGCCCAAACTCGCCATCATCCACTATGACGCCGCGACAATGGCAACCGGCAGTGATGAGCCCCCCGAGCTGGTCCGCAAGATCTTCGACTATTCGGGCGTGCAGGGGGCTTTTCGCACCTACAAGAATAATGTGATCTTCCTCGTTGCAGACGGTGATCTTATCGACAACATGGTCGAAGTAGCCCAGCGGTATCTCGCCATTAGCCGCATCGTGGGCGACGTCGAGCGCATGCGCGAGTTCCCGGAGGAACAGCGCAAGAAGCTCAAGAAGATGGGTGAGGCGGCCGAACTGGATGTGCGCGTCGCCATCACACGCGCCTACCGCCATCTCTTCTTCCCACGCTCCGACGCGCCCCAGGCCTACAGCAACCTGGCACACGATCTGCTCCCGTCTCAAGATCAGGGGCAGGCGAGCAAAGATCAGTCGGAGGTCGTCCTGCGAGCGCTCAAGCTTCAGAACAAGCTCCTGACGAGCGATGAGAAGATGCTCTCGGCGGCCTACGTCCGGTCGCGCGCCTGGGATCGCAACCAGGAGAGCATGACGGCCGAAGAGCTGCGCAAGGCCTTCGCCCGTCGCATGAGCCTGCCGATCCTGCTGGATCTCAACCAGTTGAAGAAAACAGTCAAGAACGGCGTCGACACCGGGACCTGGGTATACTATGATGCGCAGGCGGAGGTCGGCTACGATCACGCATCGCCGCCCCCGGCGATCCAGATCACGGATGAGGCCATTCTCTACACACCTGAGGAGGCTGCGCGCCGCCAGTTGCCGATCAAGGGCAAGCTCCAACCACCCCCCGGCGGTGGTGACGGCATCGAACGTGTTGGTGGAGGACTGGAACAGCGTTGTCCGGTCTGTCTCAATCCCGTGAGCCAGTGCACCTGTAGGACCGTCCAGCCACAGGTGCCGCTGCGGGGTGAAGGCCCGCCTCAGCAGGCCTTCCAGCGCCTGCTCGATGCCTGCCATGACCAGGGCGTCTCAGCGCTGGCGGCGTTGCGAATCGGCATGGAGGGGAATCAGCGCGAAGGCGCCCAAAACCTGCGCACGCTCGGCCTGGTGCTTCCCCAGCTTGGACGGGGCAACTACCGGATCGAGCTGAAATACAGCGCGGCGTTTGGACCCGGCAACTACGTTGATCTGAACCTGCAGTTGGACGATACACTCTACAAACGCCTCAAGCAGGTGACCGATGCCCTGGCCCAGGAGGCCTCCGAGTTCTATTCGCACTTTACCCTCCACGCCGGCTTTGATGAGGGGCTGGATCTGGAGAGCGATCAATTCCGCACCATCCACGAGGTCTTTACCACGGTGGGGCTCGGACGCATCGAGGTGGCCGGCGAGGCCACGCCAACCGAGAGGGCCGCACCATGAAAGCGCTCAGCGTGCGGCAGCCGCGGGCCGAGCAGATTGTGCGCGGCCTCAAGACGATGGACGTTCGCTCCTGGCGGGTCAACTACCGCGGCCCGCTCGCCATTCACGCCGGCGGCGTCCGGCGCCCCGAGCGCATCCAGGCGCTGGGGTTTGACCCGGACCGGCTCGCCTACGGCGCGATCCTGGGTGTCGTCGAGTTGACCGAGATTGTGCCCCTGGATGAAGAGACGTACGAGGCAGCCCGCGCCGAACACCTCAGCGAGGCGCCCTTTCCGGGCGTCCCCTGCTTTGGCTGGCGCTTCGCCGATCCTCGCCCGTTGCCTCGACCTGCGCCGGTACGCGGGACGATGAACCTGTTCAACGTCCCGGACGAGGTTGTCGGCGAGGTCCTGCGATCAGAGCCCGGGCCGCCACCCCCCCCGACCCCCCCGGGGGGGGGGGGGAGAAGGGGGGGTGGGGAAGGCGCGGGAAGCAAGCAGCAACACCTGCCCTATCTGGTTGACGAGCAGCCCGCGCCGGACCCGGTGCGGCCTTTTGTGCTCTACACGCTTCCGGAGGATACCGGCGGCTACCGGGTTGCCCTGTACCAGTGGCTGCAGCGAGACGAGGGCAACACTAACGGGAGCCCCCTGGCCCCGGGCGCCCTGTGGGGCATCGAGCT
>DOUV01000821.1 GCA_003520455.1 Chloroflexota bacterium
CCAGCCGCGGTTTCCCTGGCCTGGCCGGCCAGGCCAGGCAACCGCCGGGCTCCCCGCTCTCGCGCTTCCTCCGGACCATCGTCCCACCCGCACCACAACGCCGTGACCGATGGTCTAGCGGCGGTTCCGGGTCCGGGGCGAACTGGGCGGCGGCAGAAGCCCACGCGAACGCAGGATGGCACTCCGCACGGCGTTGTAGACCAGGATCGTACCGACAGTCCCCAAAACCAATAGGAGCAGCAGGATAGGCAGAGGTAATGCCTGGCCACGACGAGCCAGGATCGTCAGGATCGGGCTGAGCATGAACACCACGCCGACCACCAGGGTAGTGGCGATCATGGCACGGGTCGTGAGCGGTCCAACGAAGATCTGCCGCAGCAGTACCAATGTCTGCTGCCGGGTCGATTTGGGCGCAGCCGCTCGGATGGGCTTTACCTGTTGTTGATGGGGCGTGCGGTTCGGTTCGGGCGCAGGGCGCGGTGGGCGCTTGCGAGCAGACTTGCGGCTCATCGACAATTCTCCTCATAGGACCGTCACGCCGAGACGGTTGCGTCGATTCTATCAGAGCCCCGCCAATCTGCAAGCACACTGAAATGCGCGAGGTCTCCTGGCGGTGAGAGCGCTGGCTAACCGGAAAGATTCTACATCCTCGGCCTCACGGCTTTCCCGCCAGCGTATCCGGTCTAAAAAACAGGGGCCGGGGAAGACTCCCCGGCCCGTAGGCTTTGCGAGCAGGAGCTGTTAGCCAGCCGTCTCGCTGCGCATGATCACCGGCATCGCGATGGGAAGCTTCTCAAAGGTGAGCTCCCCGTCCGAGCCAACATCCACCCGAATCTTGTCGCCCTCGACGAACTCGCCCGCAAGGAGTTTCTTCGAGAGCGGGCTCTCGACGCGGCGCTGGATGACCCGCTTGAGCGGGCGGGCGCCGAACTGAGGATCATAGCCCTCCTCGGCCAGGAGCTCGCGAGCGGACTCGCTAAGTTCGATGGTTAGACCCGCATCAATCAGACGCCTGATCAGTTGGTTGACCTGCAAGCCGACGATCTGCTTGATCTGCTCGCGAGTGAGGCTGTCAAAGATCACAACCTCATCCACCCGGTTGAGAAACTCGGGACGGAAGGCCCGCTTGAGGTCGTCGCTCACCTCCGCCTTCCGGGTGCTCTCCTCGTCGCCACGCTCGCCAATGCGGAAGCCCAGAGGGCCACCCCGCTGGATATAGCGCGTGCCGAGGTTGCTGGTCATGATGATGACCGTGTTCCGGAAGTCGACGGTGCGACCCTGAGCGTCAGTCAGTCGACCATCATCGAGCACCTGGAGCATGATGTTAAAGATCTCCGGGTGCGCCTTCTCGATCTCGTCGAAGAGTACGACCTGATAAGGCCGACGGCGGACCGCCTCGGTCAGCTGGCCCCCCTCGCCGTAGCCGACATAGCCCGGCGGCGAGCCGATCATGCGGCTGACCGTGTGGGCCTCACGGTACTCGCTCATATCGACGCGGACCATCGCATCCTCATCGTCGAAGAGAAACTCGGCGAGCGCCCTGGCCAGCTCGGTCTTGCCGACGCCCGTGGGCCCCAGGAAGATGAAGCTACCGATCGGGCGCTTCGGATCCTTGAGGCCACTCCGGCCGCGACGAATCGCGTCGCTGACGACCTCGATGGCCTTATCTTGACCGATAACGCGCTGATGGAGATGCGCTTCCATCTTGAGCAGCCGGTTGGCCTCGGTCTGGAGCATGCGCTTGACCGGGATGCCTGTCCACGAACTGACGACGTCGGCGACGTCCTCTTCATCCACAGTCTCATCGAGTCCCTGCTCAGCCCGCCACTCGGCCACCGCAGCCTTATACTGGGTTTCGATCTGGATGCGCTGGCTCTTGACCCGTGCGGCGCGCTCGTAGTCGCGGGCCTGCCAGGCCTCCTCCTCCTCTGCGGCGAGGGCACTGAGCTCTTCCTTTTGCTCTCGCAGCGCGGCGGGCATGTTAAAGATGTCGACCCGCAGCTTCGCCGCCGCCTCGTCGATGAGGTCAATCGCTTTGTCGGGAAGCTGGCGCTCGGTCACGTAGCGATGGCTGAGCCTGGTAGCCGACTCCAGCGCCTCGTCGGTGATGATGACGTTGTGGTGCTGCTCGTAGCGGCTCCGGAGCCCCTTAAGCATCTCGATCGTTTCCTCGACGTTGGGCTCGTCCACAAAGACCGGCGCGAAACGACGTTCCAGCGCACGATCCTTCTCGACAGAGTTGCGATAGTCATCCAGGGTCGTGGCCCCGATGACCTGGAGTTCACCACGCGCCAGCAAGGGCTTCATCATATTGCTGGCGTCCATCGCGCCCTGAGCCGCACCGGCGCCAACAAGCGTATGCAACTCGTCAATAAACAGGATGATTTCCCCGTTGCTGTTGGTAATTTCCTCCATCGCGGCCTTGAGGCGCTCCTCAAACTCGCCGCGGAACTTGGAGCCGGCCACCATGCCGCCCAAATCGAGTTCGATGAGGCGTTTGCCTTGCAGGTGTTCCGGAACGTCGCCCGCGACAATCTTGTTGGCCAACCCCTCGACGATGGCAGTCTTGCCAACGCCCGCTGCGCCAATCAAGGCCGGATTGTTCTTCGTACGCCGTGCCAGCACGCGCATGACACGGAGGATCTCCATCTCCCGGCCGATCACCGGGTCGAGCCGGCCTTCCGCCGCGAGCTTTGTGAGGTCACGACCATACTTCTCGAGGACGCGGTACTTGGTCTCGGCGTAAGGATCATTGACCTTCGCGCCGCCACGAATCTCCTCGATCGCATCGTAGATATCATCCTTCTCGATGCCCAGTTCTTGGAACAAGCGTGCAAGCAGGCTGCTCTTGGCCTGCTGTACGATCCCAAGCAACATATGCTCGGTCGAGATGTACTCGTCGCCAAGCTTATCAGCTTCCTGGGCGACGATCCCGGCCAATTGCTGCACAGCCGGGGTTACATAGATCTGCTGCTGCGGCATTGAGCCAACCGCACGCATCTTGGGCTGAGCTCGCAGGATGTCATCCAGACGCCGCTTCATCATCTCGGTGTCTGCCCCGAGCTTCTCCAGGAGTTGCCCGACGACACCCTCGGGCTGCTCGAGCAAGGCCAGCATGATGTGTTCAAGATCGAGCTGGCTGTGCTGGTAACGCAGCAGGATTTCCTGCGACCGGGCAATTGCGTCTTGGGCCCGCTCGGTGAAGCGGTCAAATCGCATCATGTGCTTTGCCTACTTTCTCTCTGCGTTTTCCCTGAGTCCAGGAGTTGCCTGTCCCTCCGCATAATGCTTACGAACAGACTTCCCCTGCCAGATTGCTTCGCATTGCCAAATATCATTGTGGGCAAATTATAGTGGTTTAGTCAGGCATGTCAAAACTATTAGCACACTCGGCTGAAGAGTGCTAACTCACCAGACTATCCAAAGCTCCTTCGAGGCTGAAAGGTGCATAGGAATGCCGGCTAGGGAGAATCGTTCACGTTGGGGTCGCGTGCACGGCCCCAGCGCACGTGTTCCAATAAGAGCGTTGAGAATTGTGGCATATCGCGTGCCACGAATCAAACTTGAAGGTGTAACGATCGCGAGGTTCACGGCCTGCACGGGGGAGCGGTCAAGTCAGGCAGGAGTTGAGTCAGGAGTTCAAGGGGCTACGGGGCGGAGGCACTGCCAGACCAATCGTGTGGTCAGCTCAGCTGCTGCACAGTGCCAGATGAAGCGGAGCATTCCGCGGCGAAGCCACCTTGCACTTGGCTCTCGATCGCCTGGCGCACATAGTTGGCAGGCGGTCTCAGGGTGACGATTTCGTGGCACCGGTCGTGGGTTGAGCTGCGACCATCACTCGCTGGACTAACCAGGCCGTGCCCGTCGCCAGCAGTAAGTCACCCGGACTGAAGACGTTGGAGAACGGCAAGGCCGCTGGAACCGCCATGATATCGGCGAGAAAGGGCAGGCGGGTGTTCGCGTCGATGAGGATTGTATTATTATAGTGTTGGTTGCCCGTCATCATGGCACGGCTTACAAATCCGGCTTGCAGCAAGGCGTCCTGGCTTGCCGGCATAAACCCGCCGTTGAGGGTGATCACGAGCCAATTCGAGAACACACCCAACGCCATGAGAGGCGCACCCGGCATTCGCCAGTTCATCGCCAAAGTCCCCCAGACGAGAATCATCGAGAGATCATAGGCGAGCGCAATCTGTGGGCGGCTGAGATGTGAGCCTAAGATTGGGGTAAAAATGAGGATTTGGATCACGAACCCCACGATGATGAGGGGAGCGAATCGGAAAGACAACTGCCCGAGACGCTCGAGCCGGCCGCCGCGCAAACGAGCCAGGACGACCGCCAAGAGAATTGCGACTACAAAGATCATGCCCGGTTCTCCGAAAAGGGGATGGCAACGGAGATCAACTCGCCTTTGGTGGCAGGCAGTAACTCACTATTGTTGGTAGGCACCGCAGGCGTTGACTCGACCCCAGTTGGCAGGACGCTCAGAGCCGCCGCCACGACCCTCGGATCGAATTGGGTGCCAATACCAGCGTGCAGCCGCCGCCGGGCTTCGGCGTAGCTGAGGGCTTTGCGGTAGGGCCGGTCGCTGGTCATCGCATCGAAGGCATCTGCGACAGTGATAATCCGGGCGCCGACAGGAATATCACGACCGCTCAGTCTATCCGGGTAGCCGCAACCATCCCAGCGCTCGTGATGGCTACGGACCATCCCATATTCAACACCGAGGACGGGAAAGCGAGCGACAATCTCGGCCCCGAGAACTGGGTGGCGCTGGAATTGGTCGCGCTCCTCATCGGTGAGTGGGCCCACTTTATGGAGCCAGGCGTCGCTGATACCAACCTTGCCCAAATCGTGAAGGCGCGCCGAGATCGTAACGCCTTCAATCTCGGCGCGCGTCAGACCCATCGCCTCAGCGATGGCGCGGGCGTACGCAGCGACGCGTTCAGAGTGTTGGTACGTGCTGGCATCGCGCGCATCGATGGTATCCACCAGGGCCTTGATAGCTTCGTGCGTTTGGGTCTCCAGGAGCGCCGTGAGGGAGAAAGCCTGCCGAAGGATCACGAGCGGAAGAACAATCAGCACACTACTCCAGGGCTGCAACGTCCAGAGGAACGCCAGCAAAAACCCGGCGCAGATCATGCTGATCTGATGCCACATGATATTGCGCAGGTTGGTTTGCCAGATATACAAAAAGGGTACCCGACCTGTCAACGAAACGACCAAAATGACCAGACTGGTATCCAAAAAATAGTAGGTGATCCCGACAAGGACGAGTACGAGCGCCTCGCGCCAACCGCTCAGCAGCACAGCATGTCCGCTCGAAAAGAGATGAAAGGTGATGTAGAGCACCGCGTATGTCGTGATGTGTTTACTGATGTTGAACATCCGCTTGTACCAGATTCGGTGTTGGCGGAGTTCAGTCGCAGCGGCGCCAATGGCGGCGATCAAGATTGCGAGGCTGAACGGAAAGAGGAGGACTGCCGCAATGTTGACGGCGGTTGTGGCGGTAATCTCGATAAACCGCCGTGGCATGGCGACGGGAAAGAGCCCGGCCAGGATTGCCAACAGACTAAAAACGAAGAAGCTTAAATAGCTGGATGACGTGGCGGGGAAGAGGACAAGCGTGAGGAATAGACACACTGCTGCAGTGGCAGCAAGCGTCCAAATATAGAATTGGGCCGGGTGCGAGAAGGCTCTCATGCTCAAAGTCTGGAGAAACACTCCATTCCCGTGGGGGGGCCGTTTTCATAATAGGCGGCGGACCAATACAGCGACGAGAATACAAGGGTGGCCGCGCACTGCGCCTCAACCCCAAGGTAGATTGACGGCATTCGCGCACCGGGCCTTGATTCGCTGGCTCACACGATGGTCACCCTCTGTCCAACGCAGCCCTGCTTGGCGGGGGACCGACTTGAAGAACTGATACCAATTCGACTTGGTGACCGTGCATTATGGCTATCAGTTTCAGCCAAAATGGGCTTCGGCTAATGCATGCCTGTCATGTCAAATTGGTATGAGTAGGAGTCGCCCACGAGTCGTGCAGCACGGGGTTGGGTAAAGGCACTGCCAGCCAGTTTCAACGGATTCATGTTACCATATTCAACTCAAAGATCGAAGAGTCTGTGGCTCAGGTCGTTTGGGATGAATACGGCTTTCTTGTAAGAATCACCCTACACGCTACGCCAGGCGATTCTCTCTAAACATAAACAACTGGATCGGAATGCGCTATGCAACCCTTCTGCGGACGAGGCAGAAATTCACCCGGTGCCAACGTGGGCCATTGAGGGAATACCTTGATTGTTATACCAGCAACAGCTGTACTCGCAGTAAGTAGCAGTATTAAAACAAAGCGAACGAGAGCGCACAACCCTTATTTTAAGAATGGGCTTATGCCCAATTGGTGTCGGCGGTACCTGCGGCGATGAGGCTGAGAATGATGATCAGGATGTACATCGCCTTCACGTACGCGGAGCGAAGGTGCCAGTTCATATGGAGAACCCCTTTCTTTACGAGGGAGATGGAAAGGCTCGAGAAATGAAGGGTTCCCCTAATCTCCACTCTGGGCCTTACGGCCCGAAGGCGTGCGCTCCCATTCGCTTGGTAGTAATTATAGCATAGCATTCGTGTCTTGTCATCCCGTACAGTACTCTTTTCCGTTGAAATGAAATTAATGAAATCTTCTCAGGACTTCGTAAACGATCATATCTGGAAGTAGTTCTACGCTCCAAACGCAATGCCAGATCGTTGCCCGGAAATGCAACGGAATAGTTGACGGGAAGCCGGAACTGGAATTCTGGCACCATCATCCTTCCGTTCGCCCCCAGGTCCTTTTTTTATGTTCCCTTACCCTGGGATACAGGAGGATGCCGTCTTCTCATCGACTTGGACTTTCTGTCATTAATGAAGTTCCGATGCTTACAGCGATTTGGTTAACAACCTGCCAAAATCTTACTCAAATTACCTTGTCCTGGCCTGCACTCAGCGAACCATTTCAGGGTAACCGCTCCGCCCGGCCGCAAGCAGCGAGGCGCCAAAGGATGCAGTTCTGCCGGTCGAGGATCCTGGATAATCAAAAGAAACGACGTTTCCAACGATATAAAAGTACTTGGACACAACGCACGTCGGGCAACATGCGGCGCCTTTCAATCTCGAAGCGCGGCCTCTCGGCTCATTACAAGGTATTCGACTCATCGCCCCAGAATTTTTGAGGGCCAAAACACGTTTTCAGCCGGTACAAATACCGACGAGCAGGGAGTGCCTGCTCGCGCACAGACTGCATAAAGGAAGTTACAGACAAATCCCGACAGTTGGGATAGGCTCTAGGTACTATCACGAGAGTCCAGCACCAGGACGGAGGAGCGCTGGAAGGATGCGGACTGTTTTCACGCCGGAGAAGCCCACAAACCCGAGCGCAGATTATGAGGAGGTGACTCCTCCGGCTAGCGCCCCGGTCACGTCATCCCGCGGGGGGCGGGAACAGACTTCCGAAGTCTTGCTCGCGGCACGGGCCCGCCTCGATCACCTCGTCGGGGCGCGCTGTGGGCCAGCACGGTCCTACCAGACTTCGGAAGTCTGACGCCTTGACCGGCGCGCTAGGGCAGGAATGTTTCGCTGCTCCCCACTGATTGCAAACGCAACCTGCTGTCTGGGCGCGTCCGCCCTCGGCATGCAAGGAAGAAGGTGGGGAAAGGTTCGGAAGGTCCTTCCACTACAATGTCGGCGTCCCCACTGACCCGCGTTTCCTCAATTCCTCTCTCCACGAATGCCAAAGAAGATAGAAATAGGACTGTCATGGTCGAGACGTGAGCGAGGTTGGTAGTGAGTGCTCAGAGTGGGGTGGCACGCGTGTGTGAAACACAGGAACAATAGCGCAGAGATGCAGGGATGCGGGCCTTAAGCACGCTGTAGTGCGCATCGCCATGTTTCCGCGATCACACCCATCGCTTCATATACGTGAGTGTCCTGGATATTGTCATCCGCTGGCATTGTCCATCGCCGCGATCACCGCATCCGCAAACTCGCGCGTACTGGCCGTTCCGCCCAGGTCGCGCGTGCAGTGCGTGCCCTCCTCAAGGACCCGCCCAATGGCGCGCTCGACGCGGTCGGCGGCTGTAAGCTCGCCCAGATGGCGCAACATCATCACGCCCGCCAGCGTCACCGCCGTGGGGTTGGCGACGCCCTTCCCAGCGATATCCGGGGCCGAGCCGTGAACCGCCTCGAAGACGGCCGCGCGCTCGCCAATATTGCCGCTGGGGGTCAGCCCCAGCCCGCCAACGAGCCCGGCCGCCAGGTCGGAGATGATATCCCCGTAGAGATTCTCCATAACGAGTACGTCGAACTGCGTCGGATCGAGCACCAGGCGCATGCTCAGTGCGTCCACGATGACCTCGTCGTACTCGATCTCGGGATAGTCGCGGGCCAGCCGCCGCGCGCACTCCAGGAAGAGGCCGTCGCTCAGTTTCATGATATTGGCCTTGTGAACGGCCGTTACCTTCTTGCGCCCCTCGCGCCGCGCCAACTCGAAAGCATATTTCGCGATCCGGGTCGAGCCCTTCTCCGTGATGATCTTGAGGCTCTCGACCACTCCTGGCACCACAATGTGCTCTATGCCGGAGTAGAGACCCTCGGTGTTCTCACGAACTACGACGAGATTGACTTCTCTGTAGCGCGTCTCCACGCCGGGCATGGTCCGTACGGGTCGGACGTTGGCGTACAGATCGAGGACCTGGCGCAATTGCACGTTGGCCGAGCGGAAGCCACTCCCAATCGGTGTGCTGATCGGCCCCTTGAGAGCCACCCGGTTGCGAATGATCGAATCGATCGTCGCCTGCGGCAAGACCGTCCCGTAGCGGCCGATCGAATCGCCCCCGGCCTCGTGCACTTGCCAATCGATCTGCACGCCAGTGGCATCAATCATGCGCCGTGCTGCGGCCGTCACCTCGGGGCCGATGCCATCGCCTGGAATCAGTGTAACGCGATAGGGTCCTCCCATGGGTGTGTGCTCCTTATACAGCTCTTACCGGAGGGGCGACCGGAACTCCAGCCGCCCGTATCATTATACCCGGTCCACTCACACGGGCCAGACACGGTGAACGCAAAAGGACGAACGACCGGTTGTCGGCAACGGACCAGAGCCGGGTCTTCCCTCCGCCGAACCATGCTTATACAGCCGCCCATCACAGGTGCAGTCGCTCCTCACGTCCCTCGAGCCTTTGAGGCGTTCAAAAGGCCGCGAATGGGACGCCGTACGCACGTCGCCATTGGCGCCGGCCGGTAACACATTGTCCCGTTGCGCCTCGGACGGGAAAAGGTATAATCCGGTGATCGCACTTCCTGCCGTCAACTGACGCATCTCAGGACTACGGTTGTGTCTGACTCCCACACGATCTTTCTCTTCGGAACCGGCGCCGGGAGTTGCCGCCGCCTCCCCGACCTCATCCGGAGGCTCCTGGCGCTCGATTTCACGGTCTACAGCGTGCTCACCCCCAACGTCGCGCTCGTCACGTCGCCCGAGCAGTTGATGGACATTCCCGGCAACCGGTGGATTCGAGACTATGGGCAACCGCCCCTCGACCGCTATCCCTTCGGCATGCTCCTCGTCGCACCCTGTACCTTCAACACCTTCAACAAGCTCGCCCACGGCATCGCCGACACCCTGGCGACCTCGATGATCGCCGATGGCCTCGGCGCCGGCTGCCCGGTGCTGATCGCCCCCGCCATGAACCACGGCCTCTGGGCCCACCCGCAGACAACCATCTCGCACGAACGGCTGCGCGCCTGGGGCTGCGAGATCGTCGGCCCCGCGATCACCGCGGACCAGGTGACGCTGGCACCCACCGACGCAATCGTGGAGGCGGTCGTCAGGAGGTGCCGCCATGCGTAGAGACGCCCTGGTGGGTCGTCGCCCACCGGGCCGTCGCCCCGGACGAGCAGCCCTCCGCACAGCAGTCTGGCAGCGGCTCGCCGCGCGAGAGGACGAACTGGTCGCCCTCTGCCAGCAACTCGTCCGGATTCCCAGCGTCAACGGCGTCCATTTCGAGCAAGGGGTCGTCGACGCTGTTGCGGCCGCCTTGCGTGTCCTCGGCCTGGCGCCGGAGATGCCCACCTTCGAGCCCGGCCGTCCGAATGTCGTGGCAACGCTGGGCACGGGGCGCGAGGGCCTCCTCTTCCTGGCCCACAGTGACACGGTGGCCGTGGGGGAGCCGGCACACTGGAGCGTTGACCCCTTCGGCGGTGAGATCCGTAACGGCCGGCTCTACGGTCGGGGCGCCTGCGACAACAAGGCCGGGCTGGCCGTCGCCGTCGTGCTGCTGGGCGTGCTGCGCGAGTTCGAGACCGAGCTGAGCGGGCGGGTCCTGCTGGCCTGCGTCCCTGACGAGGAGAGCGGCGCCACCGG
>DOUV01000822.1 GCA_003520455.1 Chloroflexota bacterium
CTTCGCGCCGCGTTGAGCGCGCCGCGGCGATTATCAGCGCTCGTCGAGGATCTCATGGGGGGCGCTTATGCCACTGATACAATCATATCGCTTGTCCGGCTGGCGGTCCGGGCGCGTCCCGAGTCCGACGCGCTCTCGCTGCTGCCCGCGCGCTATCACATCTTCGCACGGGCGCTTGAGGGCGCCTTCCTCTGCTTGAACCAGAGCCATCCGGCACATGCCGACGAGGGGCACCCGCGCCTCTTTCTAAACCGCCACGAAGAATGTCCCCACTGTCACGCGCGCGCGCTCGAGTTGGCCACCTGCCCACGCTGCGGGACGGCCTATCTTGTCGGCCGCGAGGTGAGCGAGCGGACCGCCAACGGAGAGCGCCGCCGCGTTTTGCGCCACCCCACGGCGACGACCGAGGACCTGACCAAAGGACTCTCCTACTTCGTCCTGACGGCGCAGCTACAGCAGCCTGACGAAGATGAGGCGATTGTCAGCGGCGAGGAGGTCGATGGTCTCGATACGGAACGGCTGGAACCATTCACGATCTGCTTGGGCTGTGGGGCGATTGAAGGAGCAGGCTGCACCTGCCGTTCCACGACACCCCCGATCGTACTTCAGCGGGTGCTTTCCGATCAGGACCCGCTCCGTCGCTGTGTAGCCTGCGGCGCGCGTAGCCCCAACGGCGTCGTCTATCGTTTCCTGACAGGGCAGGATGCACCGGTCAGCGTGTTGGGTACGTCGCTCTACCAGTTGTTGCCACCGACAGATGATGAAACGGCGGTCCTCCCGGGTGAAGGACGCAAATTGCTGGTTTTTGCCGATAGTCGGCAGGCGGCCGCCTTCTTTGCGCCGTACCTCGAGCGCACCTACCAGCAGATCCTCCGCCGGCGTGTGATTCTCAAGGCGCTGGCCGGTGATGAGGCCGATCACAACGCGCGGGCCGGCCACCTGCGGTTGCAAGATCTGACCGGCCGGGTCCTGGCGGTCGCCGAGCACGCCGGGCTCTTCCGCGCCGACCAGAGCTACGACGAGCGAACGACGCTGGTCAATCAATGGCTGATGCAGGAATTTATCGCTCTGGATTCGCGCATCGGGCTGGAAGGGCTGGGGCTGCTCCATTTTCGGCTCGTCCCGCCGCAGAACTGGGCGCCGCCGCAGGCGTTGCTCGAATCGCCCTGGAATTTCACCCGAGAGGAGGTGTCGGCGCTGTTCGTTGCGATGCTGACGACGCTGCGCCAGCAGGGGGTGGTGACCTTCCCACCGAATGTGGACCCGCGCGACGCCGCCTTCGAGCCGCGCAACGTCGAACTGTTCGTACGCGACTATGCCGATGCTACTCAACACGTGTTGGGCTGGCTTCCGAAGCGCGGCGGCAACCGCCGGGTGGACTATCTGGTGCGCGTCCTGCGCCGCCGTCGGCCCGAGATGGCGCCTCGCGAGGCCGAGCAGACAGCCCAGGAAGTGGTCAAGGGGTTGTGGACCTATTTCACCAACCAACAGTCACCCTGGCGAGGGCACCTGGCGCCTGAGCAGCGGGCCCGTCAGGGAGTGGTCTATCGTCTGGATCACCGCTTCTGGGAATGGGCGCCCGTCGCAGAGACGGGGACTCCCGTGTACCGCTGCAATCGCTGCTTCAACGTCACCTACACCAACCTGGAGGGCGTCTGCCCCACGTATGGCTGCGACGGCGATCTGGAGCGCGTGGACGGCGCGGCCGGCGCCTGGGTCAGCAACCACTATCGCCACCTCTACCAGACCCTGGCGCCCATCCAGTTGAGTGCCGAGGAGCACACCGCCCAGTGGATGCCGAAGGTCGCCAGCGAGATCCAGAGTCGCTTTATTGACGGTCGAATCAACGTCCTCAGTTGCTCGACCACCTTCGAGTTGGGTGTGGACGTGGGCTCGCTTCAGGCCGTTCTGATGCGCAACGTGCCGCCGACGACGGCCAACTACGTACAGCGCGCCGGCCGTGCCGGCCGGCGAACCGACTCGGCGGCGCTTGTTCTGACCTACGCCCAGCGGCGCTCACACGACCTGACCCACTTCAAGGAGCCTGAGCGGATGGTCTCCGGGCATGTGCGGCCGCCGGTGGTTGTCGTCCGCAACGAGAAGATCGTGCGCCGCCATGTACACTCCGTCCTGCTGGCGGCCTTCTTTCGTTGGGCCAGGGCACGTCGCGAGCGGGAGTTCCGGACCGTCGGTACCTTCTTCGCGCCTGAGGACGCGCTCTCGGGGCCTCACCTGTTGGAAGAATATCTGCGCGAGCCGCTTGAGCCGCTCCAGGAGGCGCTCCGGCGCATCGTGCCTCCCGAGCTACACCACGAGCTGGGTTTGGATGACTGGGGGTGGCTCCCGCAGCTCACCAATGGAGAGGGGACGGGCATCCTGGATCTGGCCGTGAGAGAGGTGACCGGCGATCTTGACCTCTACGCGCAGTTAGAGCGTGAAGCCGCCTCCGCCCGGCGCTACAAACAGGCCGATCACTTCCACCGGGTGGCCCAAACGGTGCGCAACCGCGACCTGCTCGGGTTCCTGGGGAGCCGCAACGTGCTTCCGAAGTACGGCTTCCCCACCGACGTTGTGCCCCTCCGAACCAACCATATTCCCCTCCGTGAGGCCGACGAGGTCGATCTCCAGCGGGATCTGCGCGTGGCAATCTCCGAGTACGCGCCCGGGAGCGAAATCGTCGCCGCCAAGCGTATTTGGGTCGGGGGCGGGCTCTACATCCTTTCGGGTCGTGACTGGCAGACATGGTACTATGCTGTGTGCCCCAATTGCGGCCGCTTTCACCGCTCGCTCAAGCCGCTCGATCCGCACTGCCAGGTCTGCAATGCCAATCTGTTCGGCTGGCCCCGTCACTATGGTCAGTATGTGAGACCTGAGTTCGGGTTCGTGGCGGGCCGGGACACGCGCGACACCGGCGAGCGGCCGCCGCATCGCCTCTACGCCTCGCGGGTCGCGTTTTCCAATTACGCCGACGAGGGTCAGGAAGGGCCGAACGAGCCGCAGTTCATTTCTGCTCTTTCCGGCCCCACCGTCCAGGTAATGACGCGCTATTCGCGCTTTGGAAAATTGGCCCTGGTCAATCCGGGCATGGACAACAACGGCTTCACGATCTGCACCTCCTGCGGCTGGGCCGAGCCCGTGACACCCACGGCTACCGGCCGGCGCACGCGCCGCAAGGCGCAGCACGACAACCCCCGCACCGGCCAGCCGTGCAAGGGCCGGACGGAGAACTGGCATCTCGGGCACGAGTTCATCACCGACGTACTCGAACTCCGCTTCACGGGTGCGCTGCCGCCGGCGAATGAGTACGCCGTCTGGCTCTCCACACTGTATGCAATCCTCGAAGGAACAAGCGAGACGTTGAGCATCCCGCGCGATGACCTCGATGGGACCCTCTACCGCTACTCCACGGACTACCCACCGGCCCTGGTGCTCTACGACAACGTACCGGGCGGCGCCGGCCACGTGCGCCGCCTCAGCGAGGGCAAGGTGTTGCCCGTGATTCTGCGCGCGGCCTGGGACCGTGTCGCACGCTGCGAGTGCGGAGAGGAGACCAGTTGCTATGAATGCCTGCGCAACTTCTACAACCAGTTTTACCACGATCAACTGAAGCGCGGGCTGGCGCGCGACTTCTTGAGCCGAGTCTTACAGTAGGGGAGGGGATTCCATGGCTCGCATGTATCCCAACCGGCTCCGCGTGGAGACAAAGAGCAACGCCGAGCGCCTGCTCTACGAGCGCTTTCAGCGGGAGCTCCCCGGCGAGTACACCGTCTTCCACAGCGTCGCCTGGCTGGCCCGCGATACGCGTGGGGGCGCCCGCGACGGCGAGGCCGACTTCATCGTGGCCCACCCCGAGCGAGGCATCCTGATCGTAGAGGTCAAGGGCGGCAACATCCGCTACGACGGGGCGAGCGATCAATGGTACAGCAACCAGCACGAGATCAAAGACCCCTTCGAGCAGGCCAAAGACAACAAGTACAGCCTGCTCGAGAAGCTCAAAGAGCTGCCGTACTGGCGTTCTCGCTGGGTGACCGTGGGCCATGCCGTCGCCTTCCCCGACGTGCCTGTCAAGCAGGATTTGCGGCTCGACGCCCCCGCCACCATCATCCTCGACTGCGATGACCTTGACCGGCTTCGGGCCTGGGTCGAGGGGGTGCTGGCCTACTGGCAGGCCGAGGATGGGCGTGCGGGCGAGCCCGGCCGCGATGGGGTGCGCGAGCTAGTCGCGCTCCTCAGCCCCTCCTGGGAGCTGCGCGCACCGCTGGCGGTCCAGTTTGCCCGCGAGGAGCAGGATTTCATCCGCCTGACCGAGCAGCAGTTTCGCCTGCTGGATTTCCTCAACTTCCAGCGGCGCGCCGCCATCTCCGGCTGCGCCGGATCGGGCAAGACGACGATGGCGACGGAGCAGGCCCGCCGGCTGGCCGCGCAGGGGTTCCGCGTCTTACTCACCTGTTTCAACCGCCACCTGGCCGACTATCTCCAGAGCGACGAAACCCTGCCGGCGGGCGTGGAGGTCCGCCACTTTCACGGTCTCTGCGTGCGCATGGTGCGCCAGGCTGGCATGGACGAGCGTTTGGGGGGTGGCTGGAAGACGCAGGAGTGGTACACTCAGACCCTGCCGGAGTTGCTGATGGGGGCAGCCGGCCGCATTGGCCCCCAGTACGACGCCATCGTCGTGGACGAGGGGCAGGATTTCCTGGCCGACTGGTGGGTGCCGCTGCAGTGTTTGCTTGAGGACCCTGACCGCGGTATCTTCTACATCTTCTATGACGACAATCAAAACCTCTTTCAGACAGCATTCGCCCTGCCACCGGGTCTCCAGCGCTTTCCGCTGACCCACAACTGCCGCAACACGCAGCACATCCACCGGACCTTCATGCCCTTCTCGCGTTCCGAGGTGGCGCCCCAGGTGATCGGGCCGGAGGGGCGGCCGGCCGAGGTGACCTACTACGGGAGCGAGCACGCGCTGAAACAGGCACTGCGCCGGGCGCTGCACCGCCTGTGCGTGGAGGAGGAGGTCGATACCGAAGATATCGTCGTGCTGACGCCGCGCGCCCGCGACAAGAGTCTGCTCTGGCGCTGGGGCTTCGTGGGCAACTTCCGGCTGACCGATCGCTGGCCGCCCGGCTCGAACGAGGTCTACTGCACCACGCCCTACCTGTTCAAGGGCCTGGAAAGCCCGGTCGTCATCCTCGTCGAGGTCTACCCGTCCAGCCATCAGGACCTGGAGACGTTGCTCTACGTCGGCTGCTCGCGCGCCCGAAACCACCTGATCGTGCTTGCCGAAGATGGGCTGCCAGAGGGTATTCGCGTGCGGCTGCCGACGAGCGTCTGACGAGGGGGAACCCTGAGAGCGCGTTTAACGCTACCGCCCGGAATGGCGAGGACAGGCCCCAACGTTCGTTGATCTTTCAGCTACTTCGTTAGGAGAAGAATGGTATGCCCACCCAACCCCGCCTCATCGCCGAAGAGCCCGCTGCCTACGACGCATCGCACGACGTGGTGGAGCGCGCCGCCTCCCGCGAGCGCCTGCGCGAGAAACTGCAAGACCCCGAATTCCGCCAGATCGAGGGCTTCCCCATCGGTGATGACGAGGCCATCCTGGCGCTCTCGGACCCGCCCTATTACACCGCCTGCCCCAATCCCTTCTTGCCGGAGATCATCGCGCGCTGGCAGGAGGAGCGCCGCGCCCTGCGGGCAGAGCTGGGGCTGCCCGACGATCTTTTCGCGAAATTTCGCGAAAGCGATTCCGCCGCGAACGGCTACAGCCGCGAGCCCTTCGCCGCCGACGTCTCCGAGGGCAAGAACGACCCGATCTACAACGCCCACTCCTACCACACCAAAGTGCCGCACAAGGCCATCATGCGCTACATCCTCCACTACACTGACCCAGGCGACATCGTCTTCGACGGCTTCTGCGGCACCGGGATGACCGGCGTGGCGGCGCAGTTGTGCGGGGACAAAAAGGCGGTGGAGTCGCTGGGCTACCGCGTGGATGGGCAGGGCATCGTCTACGACGGCGATCAGCCGATCTCGCGCCTGGGCGACCGCAAGGCGGTGCTGGTGGACCTGTCGCCGGCCGCCACCTTCATCGCCTACAACTACAACACGCCGGTGGATGTGGCAGCCTTCGAGCGCGAGGCGAAGCGCATCTTGCGCGAGGTAGAGGAGGAGTGTGGGTGGATGTACGAGACGTGGCATCCGCATTGCGACGATCCGAGGCGGGTGAAGGGGAAGATCAATTATACGGTGTGGAGTGATGTGTTTGTATGCCTGAATTGCGCCGGCGAGTTAGTGTTTTGGGATGTGGCAATTGACCATGCAACTGGCGGGGTTCAGGATTCCTTCCTGTGTCCTCACTGTGGGGCTGAGCAAAGCAAGCGCGGTTTAGATCGTGTTGTGGAAACAGTTTTTGACCGCGCGCTAGGTGAGCTATCTAAGCGAGCAAAACAGGCTCCAGCGTTGATTAACTGCACAGTAGGGAAGAATCGTAGGGGTAAACGGCCCGACAGGCATGACCTGGAGCTTATTGAGAAGATTCAGGGGCAGGAGATCCCGTATCTATTTCCTCACGACCGAATAGACCGCGACATTGACATGTGGTATGAGAGGGATTATCGGTCGCTCGGACTGTATTCCCTCGACGGTTTCTTTACACAGAGAAATCTGTATACATTGGCTTTGACATGGCAATTGATCAATGAAGCACCAGAGAGAGTACGAAGACAGTTGCAGTTCGTATTTTCTGGAACTCTACAAATCACGTCTCGGATGAGTTCATTCCGGTATGACTCGCGTAATCCTAACAACACAGCTGGTGGAATCCTAAAAGGCGCTCTTTATATTCCATCTCTGTCCAAGGAGGGCAGAGTGGCTGACCTACTCGATAGAAGGCTCGGATTCATATCTCGGATGTTAAGAGCTCGAGCCTACACAATCCCTGGAGCGATTGTTATTTCCACAGCTTCGTCTTCAAGATCAGATATACCAGACAATAGTATTGATTATATTTTTACAGATCCACCTTTTGGCAGCAATATTATCTACTCAGACTTAAGTCTTCCTTGGGAGTCCTGGCTTGGGATTACAACAGATACAGAAAGTGAAGCTGTCGTTCATCGCCGCAAGAAAGTGAGGCCGTCAACACTACAGACCTATCAATCAATCATGGTTGAGTGTTTCCAAGATTTCTACCGGATTTTACGCTCTGGACGTTGGTTGACTGTTGAATTCCATAACACCCAAAACGCTGTGTGGAATGCGATTCAAGAGGCAATTGCAAGAGCGGGATTTGTCATTGCCGATGTGCGAACATTAGACAAGGGATCAGGCACCTTTAAGCAAGTCAACACTACTGCTGCTGTCAAGCAGGATCTTATCATCACTGCCTACAAACCCGCGGTTGTCTTCGAGAACCGCTTCCAGCCGCAGGCAGGCTCTGAAGCCGGCGCGTGGACTTTCATTGACGAACATCTGCGTCATCTGCCACTGCCTCAACTCAGAGACAGTCGCCTGGAAATGCTAGCCGAGCGCCAGGCCTACCTGCTCTTCGACCGCATGGTGGCCTTCCACATCCAGCGCGGCCTCACGGTGCCGCTCAGCGCCGCCGAGTTCTACGCCGGCCTCAAGGAGCGATACAGCGAGCGCGATGGCATGTACTTCTTGCCACCGCAGGCCGCCGAGTACGATAAACTGCGGCTCCAGGCCCAAGAGGTCCAGCAGTTCCCCCTGATCGTTACCGACGAGAAGACGGCCATCCTCTGGCTGCGGCAGCAGTTGGAGGCCCAGCCCCAGACCTTCCAGGAGATTCAGCCGAAGTTCCTCCGGGAACTGCACCAGCTTCGCCACGAGAAGCTGGCCGAGCTGCGCGACCTGCTGGAGGAGAGCTTCCTGGAGGATGCGGCCGGCCGCTGGTATGTGCCCGACCCCAACCGCGCCCAGGACCTCGAGAAGCTGCGCGAGAGGGCGCTGCTGCGCGAGTTCGCCACCTACGTCGAGGGGCGCGGCCGGCTCAAGGTCTTCCGCAGCGAGGCAGTGCGCGCCGGCTTCGGCGATGCCTGGCGCCGCCGCGACTACGCTACCATCGTCAAGGTTGCCGAGCGGCTGCCGGAGCGGGTGCTGCAGGAAGACCAGGACCTGTTGATGTATTACGATAACGCGCTGAATCGGGTGGAACGGTAAGGCGCGAACCACCATGAGCTTCCAGACGGGGGTTCGTTAGAGAGTGTGTAGCGCTCCGATGATATTACGTGCAACCGCAACCGACGACTGTGCGAGGGCGGCAAGTCCAGTCACGAGTGAATCGTCGTAATCTGCCCGGTTACGATTATCTCGCAGACGTTCGAGGTCAGTGCTGATCTTCCGTCGGACACGGTCACCGCGTGCACGGAAGTGGTTCCTGAGTAGCCGATGGTCCTCAGGTGAACCGGTTGGTACGAAGCCTTCTTTGTCGCGGGCGATCGTCCGGGCACCGCAAAAAGCAGCACAGTAGGCACGGCTAACGGCTGAACGAAGAGCAGCCTCTTCCGGTCCCGGTGTATTCGGTGTCCGTGACAGTGCGTCTGCCAGGGTAAGGAAATCGACCCAGTTGAAGCTCATACAAATTGGAGATTGAAGTTGAAACGGCCGCCAACTCGATCCAGTTGATCCAGGAACCAGTCCTCGTCAAGTGCGTCGAGCCGGGCCAGCGCTTCATCCACCGGCAGTGGAGAGAGAATGTAGGCAAAAAGCTTCTCTGAGTTTTCTACTTCGGGATCACGAACGACCTCGAGCGCCGCCTGGACGCCTGGACCGAAATGAGACTGGAGTTGTGCGTACGCGTCCAAGAGGAAGTCGATAAGTTCCGGTTGAGTATTCAAGAAACGTCGCACTTCCGCAGGTGGCCGAAGAATATAGACGTCTTCGAGGCCACGCAATTGGGCTTCTCGCCCTGCGATAGTCGAACTTCCAGGCCCGTGTTGCCAACGCATATTCCATCCTACCAGGCATACGTAAGGCTTGCTCATCGTCCGAGGGTCTCATCCCGATTGTACCTGGGTTCCGGGCTGAGTCAAGATCGAAGATTCCCAGATATGAATTCTTGGCGTGACGTAGTTCTTCAATACTTTCATCACCGCACTGACCGTCTGACCGTGGTCGCCGATCCGGACGGGCTGCTGCAAGAGGAGCAGGTGCTGGCGGCCATCCGCGCCCGCGGCTTCGACATTCTCCCCTTCGAGGACCCGGTTGCCTTCCGCTATGCCTACGAATCGCTCTATCGCGAGCGGTGGGACGCGGAGGGAGAGCCCTCGCCCGCGCTGCTGGTGCGGGTGGACGGCCCGGACCTGCGTCGCCTGCCCTACGACCTGCTCCAACGCGGGCGCCAGGTGCGGCTCTCCTTGCACGACCTCCTCCCGAGACTGAGCTATCCGGTGGTGCGGGACTTCTTTCGCACTGCCCCCGAGTTGCTCGATCACTTGATTGCGGCCGAGAATCTCAGGGAGGGAGCCCGCCTTGGCGACGGCCGGACGCTGGCTTTCATCGCCCGCCACGTCTACAGCCTCGATCCCGCGATCGTTCTCACCCTGAACGACCTGGTCGAGCGCCTTTTGATCGTTCACTACAACGGCTGGCCGCTCCCGGAGCGACTTCAGCGTTGGCTGGCGGAGCAATTTCAAGCCACGACACCCTTCGAGGGGTTGCCAGTCGCGCGGTGGCTCGCCGACCGCAACGCGTTCTTTACATTCATCGAGGCCCAGTGGCAGGCGCACCTTGAAGGACAGGGGCTCACGCTGGCGGAAGCGCGGCCGGCCTACGCTGCCGGCCCCGCACAAGTGAGCTTCGCACTCCCCGGGATTCGAGCCACGGTAGACACCCTCTTCCTCGAAGGCAAGCTGCGCCCCGTGCGGGTGATCGCCGAGCGCCCGCCGGTGGACTGGACGGGCGTGGGCGTCGCGGTTGACGAGGACGCCCACCGTCAGCAGCGCCTCCAGCGGCTGTTGGCAGCCGTCGAGAAACAACTCCATGATGCGCGTGACAGCAACCACCGCCTCTGGTTGGACCTGGCGCGAATCTGGGCCGAGGCCCTCGTGCTAGCGAACCGCACCGCTCTTGCCGTTCCCCTGCGGGAGCAGTTCGATCTCCTCCGCGAGCGGCTGACCGTCGAGTTCGGCGCCTGGTTGCGAGCCCGCTACAACACACTCCATACGTTACCCTATCTGCCCGCGCCCATTGTGGGGCATCATGGCGTGCATTTCCTCGCCCACCGGCTCCATCAACGCACCCCGAGGCTGGCCATGCTCGTGCTTGATGGGCTTGCTCTGGATCAATGGCAGATCATCCGCGAGGTCTGGGACTCTCAGGCGCGACCCTGGCGGTACAACGAACAGGCGCTCTTCGCCGTCCTCCCCACGATCACGCCGATTGCCCGGCAGGCGCTCTTCGCCGGCCAACTGCCCTTCTACTTCGCCGATACATGGCAGCGTACCGACGCCGACGAACGTCACTGGCAGCGTTTCTGGGCGGATCAAGGATTGTATCCCAGTGCAGTTGCCTGGCGGCTGGGACTGGAAGACGCAGAGAGCCTGGTGGCTGATACGCGCCTCCGCGCGCTGGGCCTGGTCGTCAGCACTGTGGATGAGATGCTGCACGGAACAGCCCAGGGAACGGCCGAGCTCCACGAGCGGGTGCGCTGGTGGGCGCAGCAGGAAATGCTTTCGCAGCTCATCGACCGCCTGCTGGCCACCGGCTTCGAGGTCTGGCTTACCAGCGACCACGGCAACGTCGCCGCCGAGGGAATTGGCCGGCCGCGTGAGGGTGTGCTCGTCGAGCGGCGCGGTACGCGAGTACGCTTCTACTCGGACCCTGCATTCCTGGAGCGGGCTCGGGCTGATCTGCCCGAGGCTGTCGCCTGGACCCCCGGCGGTCTGCCGCCCGGCGTTCAGACGCTCTTTGCCCCAGGTCGTCTCGCCTTCGCTGCCGCCGGCCAGGGCCTGATCACCCACGGTGGCCTGGCGCTCGAGGAGGTTGTCGTACCATGGGTGCATATTGATAAGAAGAATTCCGAGGGACAACAGATCGGATGACACGATGACTGAAGATCGCATTGGTTTTGACCGCACGATTCGACTTCGCTGGCTGGACCAGGCGGCACTCTTGGCCCGCGAGCTGCGGGACAATGAAGCCCTGCGCGAGGCTCTCTTCGAGTGTCTCACTCACGACGTGCGTGGTGAGGAGAGTCGGCGAAAGACCGTAACAGTCCTTGCCCGCATCTGGTGGCGGGTCCCGGAGGAGCACATCCTGTTCCGTGAGGAAGCTTTCGCCATGGTCGCCCAGGAAACGCCAGGGGCCCGCCTGGCGCTTCACTGGGGGATGGCGCTTCTGGCCTATCCCCTTTTTCGTGATGTCACAGCGATCATCGGGCGTCTGCTCCGGCTGCAAGGTGCGTTTACTTTGGCACAGGTGAGTCGCCGGATCAGCGCCGACTGGGGAAATCGCACCACGCTCAAATATGCCGTCCCGCGGATTCTACGTTCGCTCTCCGATTGGGAGATCGTTGAGCCGACAAAGGAGGTGGGTGGCTATGAGCCCTGTCCACCGATCCTTTCCCCGCGTGTTGGACCCGCGCTTTGGCTCCTCGAGGCCTCCTTGCGGGCGCGAGAGACAGACGTTCCGGTGAGTGATCTCCTTCGCTCGCCGGAGTTGTTCCCATTTGCGCTCCCTGTTTCGCCCGGCGATCTCTTGCGCTCTGGGCGGTTCCAGGTAGACCAACAAGGGCAAGACCTCCTGATGGTTCAGAAGGTGTCCACAGCTAACCACGGATGGCGATGAGGTCCCGGATTTTCCCAGATTGATGTTGGAACTCCGGCACCGCCCGCAACTTGCAAAACGACCTCCGTCAGATCCTTGGGGATCTCGGCATTGCCGAAAGCGTGAGAATCAACGTGAGTGAGTCCGAGAATAGCCAGCGCGAACCGTCCACCGCTCTCCGAGACACGTAGCCATCGAGAAGCGTACAACCATGCCAATCATCGATCGCATTGAATCCGCCCGGCGAGAACTCCTCGATCTCACCACCCGCTCCCGCCTCCTGCACACGCCCCGGGGCGCCAGCGTCAAGATCGTAGAGGTCGTGGACGAGCGTTCGGAGCAGATCTATCGCATCCTCGTTCAAGAAGGGAAGCGCATGAGCTTCCTGCCCCAACCCGAGTCAGAGGGCGGGCTGGCGGCCGGCGACTCGGCCGTCCAGATGGAGCTCCTGGCGCCCGAAGACGATGGCGTGGAGGAGGAGCGTGTTGCCGGCCGGCATATCGACACCCGGCTCCAGGCCAAACTCACGTCAGCCAGGCTCCAGAAGCGGTTGCTCCAGCTCTACTATGACGCGCGCAACTTTGAGGAGGAGCAGGGCGTCAACATCCTCTACCTGGCCCTGGGCTTCCTCAAGTGGTTCGAGGCGCCTTCATCCGACAGACCACGATACGCGCCCCTGATCCTCGTGCCGGTCGTCCTGGACCGGCGGAGCGCCCAATCCCGGTTCCAGCTCCGCTACTCGGAAGAGGAGCTGTCCACGAACCTCTCGCTCCAGGCCAAGCTGAAACTGGACTTCGGGATCGAGCTCCCAGAACTGCCGGATGCCGAGGAATTGTCCCCATCCCCCTACTACGATGCGGTGGCGAAGGTTGTATCCGCGCAGCCCCGTTGGGAGCTCCTTCGCGATGACATCGTTCTCGGCTTCTTCTCGTTCGCCAAGTTCCTCATGTACCGTGACCTCGATCCCCGGAGCTGGCCGCAGCGTCGGAAGCTCGAGGAACACCCGATGATCCACAGCCTTTTGGGTGACGGCTTCAACCACGATCCGTCCCCCTTCAGTGAAGACACGAACGTGGACGAGGTCTTGGAGCCCGGGGACATGGTCCATGTTGTGGACGCGGACAGCTCCCAGACGCTGGCCATCGAGGAGGTGCGCCGGGGCCGGAGCCTCGTGATCCAGGGACCACCGGGCACCGGCAAGTCGCAGACCATCGCGAACCTCATCGCGATGGCCGTCCGGGAGGGGAAGACGGTCCTCTTCATGGCCGAGAAGATGGCCGCTCTCGAGGTCGTGCAGCGCCGCCTGGATCGGATCGGGCTTGCGGTAATGTGTTTGGCGCTCCACAGCCACAAGGCCCGGAAGAAAGCTGTCCTGGAGGAGTTGGAGCGGACTCTGAACCTCGGGCGACCCCAGGTGGACGGCATCGAGACGCTCACGGACCAGCTCCGCGAGCGGCGGGAGCAGCTCAACGCCCACGTTCGACGCCTCCACACACCGCTGGAGGCGTCGGGGTTCACGCCCTACCAAATCGCGGGGCACCTGGTTCGCCTCTCAGCCAAAGGGGTCCCCGCTCAAGACTACAAGCTCGACCCGGCCCGCACGTGGAGTCGCGAGGACTTGAGGGAGCGCGAGACCCAGATTCAGAGGGTGGCGCAGCACATCGAGGAGATGGGGACACCCGGGCAACACCCGTGGCGCGGCGCCCGCCTGGACGTAGTCTTGCCCCAGGACGTGGCGCGGCTGGAGCCGAGGATCCACGAGCTTCTCACTCGGCTTGCAGAATGGCGGGCCGGTGTATTGGACCTCGGGCGGTGCCTGGATGTTCCGGCGGAAACCTGGAAGGAGGTGGCGGCTCTCCTCCGCCTTGCCGACGCCATCGCGCAGTCCCCCTCCATGGATCGCGCCAGCATCGCCAGCCCTGCATGGGAGGCGCGGCGCGAGACGATCTCCGCGCTCGTCGAGGCGCTGCGGCGG
>DOUV01000819.1 GCA_003520455.1 Chloroflexota bacterium
AACTCAGCCAACGGGTTGGTCTGGTCCATGAACTGTGAGAGCTGCGAGCCACCAAAGAACTCGCGCACGGCCGCCACCACCGGGCGAATATTCACCAGGGCGATCGGCGTGACCTGCTCCGGGTCGCGGATGCTCATGCGCTCGCGCACCACCCGCTCCATCCGCAGCAGTCCGACGCGCAGTTGTGCCTGGATCAACTCGCCGACCGTCTTGACCCGCCGGTTGCCAAGATGGTCGATGTCATCGGGCTGTGCGACCCCGTTATTGATGTTGAGTATGCGCCGAACGATCCGGACGATGTCTTCCTGCGTGAGGGTCCGGTGATCGAGCGGCAGTTGCAGCTTGAGCTGCTTGTTGAGCTTGTAGCGCCCAACTTTCCCCAGATCATAGCGGCGTGGGTCGAAGAGCAGAGACCTGAGGTAGCCCTGAGCGTTCTCCAACGTCGGAGGATCGCCAGGACGAAGCTTCTTGTAAAATTCAATCAGCGCCTCCTGGGCGTCATGCATGCCGTCGCGCTCCAGGGTCGCTTCGAGGTACTTGTGATCGAGACTGGCATCAACCTCGTCGAAGAGAGCGTGCATCTCTTCATCTGAACCGCTCTGGATCAACATCGAACCATACCCATCCGGGACGGCGCCCAGCGCACGCAGGAAGATCGTGACCGGGATCTTGCGCTTCCGATCAACCTTGACCGAAATCACGTCGCGGCGGCTGGTCTCGAACTCCAGCCACGCGCCCCGATTGGGAATCAATTTCGCCGAGCAGAGGTTTCGGCCGCTGGCGCGGTCCTCCTCGAGCGAGAAGTAGGCATTGGGCGAGCGGATGAGCTGGCTGACGACGACGCGCTCGGCGCCATTCCAGATGAAGGTTCCCTTACTCGTCATCAGGGGGAACTCACCCATGAAGACGTCTTGTTCCTGCATCTCGCCCGTCTCTTTGTTGATCAGTCGAGCTTTGACCCAGAGGGGCGCCGCGAAGGACATGTCCATCTCGCGGCACTCTTTCTCCGAATACTTTGGCTCCTCGAACCAATAGTCGAGGAAGTGGAGCTGAAGATTGCCATTGAAACTCTCGATAGGTGAGATCTCATCGAGCAGTTCGCGGAGTCCTTCCCGCTTGAACCATTCGTAACTGCTGAGTTGAATTTCAATCAGTGCTGGGAGCGGGTGGACGTCTGGAATCGTCGCATAGTTCCTGATGGGCAAACTTTGGACGCCGTTGGGTGCAACCAACTGAGCCATAACCGATTGCGCTCCTTACAAAACAAGTCCGAGTTTTCGACAGCTACGCAAACAAGGAGAGGCTCGCCTTCTCTTCCAAGAATGTGCGAGCCAACACCGTGAGGATGGGACAGAGGCAGAGTGGAGATCAGAGCTGTCCTAACAGCAGCCCTTCTGCCGAAAAGCGAGGTCCGATGAGACAGCCACCGAGCTGTCTGAGGCATGAGCCAAACGACCGGTTTTCGCCCTTCACTGGACGTGATTTATCCTGCATGCTATCGTGCTGTCGTGAATGCCAGAGTAGTGCCCAGCAGCGGGGTGAGCGATAAAGGATTACAGGGTCTCTCCACGCTGAGCGTACGGCCCTACCGCAATCTGTTATTTTATTGAGGCACGCGTGACTTGTCAAATCACGCGCGCCTGGTCCTCTACATCTTAATCTTGATGGAGGCCCTCATCGGCTCGAACCACCAGGCGACAGGGACTATCGATGGCGAAGCAGACGACCGGGAATTCCAGATCGATGCCTGGGCCTCCATCGACAGGCACTTCGAAGGCCTCGGGAAGTCGCTGGCACCCTAGCGGCGGCCGCGCACCCACCACCAGATGAGGCCAAAAATCCCGCCAGCGGCCGCTCCCAGCGCTGCCGCTTGGGGTGTACTCAACAGCACCCGGATCGTACCACTCACGTTTCCCGCCAACACCAAGGCTACGAAGCCGTCCTTCAACTCCGCCCGGCTGGCAATCAAGATCCCGCTCCCGCTCTGCTGAAGTGTGACATCACCACCGGCGATCAGGACCTGCCCCCCGCCCTGCATCACTGTCATGTCGCCGCCGGCAACCAGGAATTGGCCACCCCCCTGGCGTACCTCCATCCCTTCGCCTGCGATGAGCGCGACTCCGCCGCCCCGCTCCAGCCGGAGCGGACCACCGGTCACCGCCACGCCAACCAGACTCTGCCCTACGATCGCTTCACCGGCCTGAACATAGCCGAGCACGCTGGTCTCCACCACGAGCTGTTCAGCCTCCGCTTGAGCGATGATGCGTTGCTGCGCTGTCACTTCGGAGACACCCGCCGGTGCAGCCGGGGCCTCTTCGGAAACTTCCTGATCGGACTGTGGTTGCGGATCAGAATACGTCATGCTGTTCCCTCACTTCTGGAGAAGTCTTCTGGCGGCCCGTAACGGGCCAGCCGGCCAACCTGGCAACAAAGCGCAGTCCTGGAACAGTTGGCATGAATTGCACGCCTTGAGCCGAAGATACGTACGAGTTGAGTATACCCCAGCCCGGCCTCAGCTGCGAACACGCTCAGGAGGTTCGCCGCCTGTGCAGGGCTCCCATCACTTCGGACGCGCTCATACCAGATCAGCCGCCAACAGATACGTTTCCTCTACCGATGGCCCGTCCCCCGGCGTTGAGTCCATTTTCAAGCAAAATCACTCCTTTTGGGATCACTCCGCCATTCATTGCTCCAACGTTACAAAATATTCATTTCATCCACTTCGAGAAATTCGACCATCCGTTCTAAACAGGACCTGTATCCCAATATAATAAGCTTAAAATTAACGTTTTACGCTTCCGTCTCTCTTGAAAAGATCTGGTGAGTGGTGTACAATGCGGCCACATTGTGGGGAAAAGTGGGGTGAAGTGGGGGAATTGCCCCCGTTCAAATCACGAACCCCGAGATACGTGGGGAAATAGGGGGAACATACGTTCTAGCCGGATGTTCGTAGGTGAGTACGCCCACTCGATTGATAGTAAGGGCCGCCTGACAGTCCCAGCCAAGTTCCGGCAGGACTTCGAGGCGGGCCTTGTCATGACTGCTGGTCTCGACCACTGTCTGTGGATATTCACCCGCGAGGGCTGGGAACGGTTCGCGGGCAAATTGGGCAGCCTTCCCTCAGGCAAAGCCGATGCACGCACCTTGACGCGCTTTTTCTTTTCCCAGGCGAGCGACTCGGTGCCGGACCGCCAGGGACGCGTCCTGGTGCCCGAGAATCTGCGGCAATTGGCCAGCCTGGACGGCGATGCCATCATCGTTGGGGTGAACGACCGCCTCGAAGTGTGGGAGCCGAAAGCCTGGGGAGCTTTCAAGTCTGAGCAACAAGCGAATCTGACCACCATCGCCGAAGAACTCGGCGACTTCGGCATTTAGGCGGAGAGAAGCAAGCTGGCTTCCAGGTTCGTCATGCATCAATCGGTCCTTTCGCAAGAAGTGCTCGACGCACTCGCGCCGCGCCCCGGTGGCCGCTACATCGATGCCACCGTCGGTGCTGGCGGCCACAGCGCTGCGATCTTAGCGGCCTCGTCCCCCGACGGTCGCTTGTTGGGGGTAGACCAGGATCCGGCGGCGCTTGAAGTCGCCACCGAGCGGCTGGCCCCGTTCGGCGAGCGGGTGACCCTGGTGCGGGCCAACTTCCGAATGCTTGCGGATGTGGCCCACGAACATGGGTTCCAGATTGTGGACGGGATCTTGCTTGATTTGGGCTATTCATCCCTACAGATGGAGGATCTGACCCGTGGATTCTCCTTCACGGCGGAGGCACCTCTCGACATGCGGCTCGATCCGAGTGCTCCCACCACGGCGGCCAACCTCGTCAACCGGTTGTCCGAGCACGATCTCGCTAACCTGATCTTCGAATACGGTGAGGAGCGCCACTCGCGCCGCATCGCGCGGGCCATCGTGGCCCACCGCCCCATTCAAACCGCGCGCGAGTTGGGCGATCTGATTGCGCGGGTGGTCCCACGTCGCCGCGGCGATCGGATTCACCCTGCAACTCGAACCTTTCAAGCGCTCCGAATCGCGGTCAACGATGAATTGGGGGCATTGGAAGAGGTTCTGCCTCAGGCCGTCGCCCTTCTGCGGCCTGGCGGCCGGCTGACGGTGATCAGCTTCCACTCGCTCGAGGATCGCATCGTCAAGAACTACTTCCGGCGTGAGGCAACCGATTGCCTCTGCCCTCCAGAGATCCTCTTCTGCGAGTGCGGTCATCGAGCAACCCTCAAGCTCATCACCCGCAAGCCGGTGTCGCCTGGTGAGGAGGAAATCCAGGCCAACCCCCGCGCTCGGAGCGCCAGGCTGCGAGTCGCCGAGCGCCTGCCTGAGAACGAAGCCGGGCTCGATCCGACTGAGGATGAAAGTAGCGAGTAACGATGGCGCCGCGCACGAAACTCTTCACCGAACACGTCTTTCCGCTCCGCCCGGTTCGGAGCCTCCCCAGGGTGAGCTTGATCACCCGCGATATGGCCCGGCGCGGGCTGCTGCTCCTGACCCTGATCGGGCTGATCCTCTTCCTCTACCTTGCCGAGATCAGCCAGGTCAGCACCACCGAGATCGAGATCGAGAATCTGCGGCAGACGTACACCAACCTGCAAGAACAGAACCAGGAACTGGAGCGCGAGATCGCCGAGCTGGAGGGCCCGGCGCGCGTGCTGAATGACGCTACGAAGAACGGACTCCGGCCCGGAGCGCCCGTCTATCTGGATCTACAGCCCTGATATGATCCGCCACGACACCTGGCGCGAGATGCGCCCGAGTCTTGAACACATCCGCTTGCGGGCGGAGTTGGCCGCGCAGCGCCGGCGCCGGCTGTACGTCGTGTTTGCCGTGGTGAATGGCATCTTCGCGCTGCTGGCCTGGCGGCTCTACTACTGGCAGGTCATCGAGGCCGATACGCTGAAGACCCGTGTCCACGTGCCCGTCCAGCAAGCCGTAGACGTTCAGCCGCGCGGCACCATCCGCGATCGCAATGGCTACCTGCTCGCGGTGGACGAAGTCGAATACGACCTCGCCGCCTCGCCCAACATCATCGCCAAACCGTACGAGATGGCCCAGAAGGTGAGTGCGATCACCAACGAACCGGCCGACAGACTCGCGGAGATCTTCCGAGGAAACCAGCTCTACGTTCCAATCACGGAATCACTCCCTTATACTATGGGACAACAGTTGCTCGCTCTCGATAGCGGGGCGCTCGAGGTAACCAAACACCTCAAACGCTACTATCCAAACGGCCCACTCGCCGCCCATGTTCTTGGCTTCGTGAACGCCGAGCGGCGCGGTCACTACGGCGTAGAGGCCTTCTACAATAACCTCAATAACCTCCTGAACGGCGCGGAGCGCCTCGGGACTGACAACAGACCGCCGGCCGAAGAGGTGAAACTTGGCCATCGTCCCTTCGCTCCGACGCGCGATGGCGTTGATCTGGTTCTGACGATCGATCGCACGGTCCAGTTCATCGTTGAGGAGGAACTGCAACAGGCCATCGCCCTCTACAAGGCACCCAGCGGCACGATCATCGTCATCGATCCGAAGACGGGCGATATCCTCGCGATGGCGAGCTACCCGAGCTACGATCCCAACCGGTATCCGACGACCGATCCAAAGCTCTTTTCTAACCCGGCGCTCGAGCAACAATACGAGCCCGGTTCCGTCTTCAAGATCATTACCACCGCTGCCGCTCTCGACAGCGGCCTCATCTCCCCGGAGACCGTCTACACCGATACCGGTGTCATCGAGGTTGGCGGCCAGTATATCCGCAACTGGGACAGTGGTAGTTATGGCCCCCAAACCGTCGTCGGTATCCTGGGGTACTCGCTCAACACCGGCGCCGCCTGGCTGGCCACCCAACTGGGGGCCGAGCGGATGATCCACTACTACGAGGCCTTCGGCTTCGGCCAGAAAACCGGCGTGGATCTTGGTGGTGAAGTCCCCGGACAGGTCAAACGGCCGGGCGATGGCATCTGGCACCCAAGCGATGTCGGTACCAACGCGTTCGGACAGGGAATCAGTGTGACGCCATTGCAGATGGTCAGTGCCGTGGGTGCCGTGGCCAATCACGGCGTCCTGATGCGCCCGCGGATTGTCAAGGCAATCATCGACCACGGCCATGTCGAGGAGAGGCCCACCGTCGTGCGCGACCATCCGATCAGCGCCGACGTCGCCGATACCCTGCGAAACATTCTCGCCGATGCGGTCGCAATCGAGACCCAGGCCGCCCTGTTGGGCGATTGGCGGGTCGCCGGCAAGACCGGTACGGCCCAAATACCGATTCCCGGTGGGTACCACGCCACCGATACGATCGCGAGTTTCGTCGGCTTCGCGCCGGCCGACGACCCGCAGTTTGTGATGCTCGTCAAGCTCGACCGGCCACCGGGTCTCGCCCGCTGGGGCTCCCGCAGTGCGGCACCCGTCTTCCAGGGACTCGCCCGCCGGCTCTTGAACTATTGGGGCGTTCCACCTGATCAATATCGGCTGGCTCAAAAGAACGATGAATGACGAAGAAGCCATGACGCCTCGCGGTCGCGCCTGTTCCTTCCCGCTTGTCATTCATTATTCGGCGCTCCGTGTCGCAGATGCCAACACTTAGTGAGACCTACACCGGCCTGACCGGCCGGGTCGCCCCCGTGGGGAGCGCTGCCCCCTTGATCGCCGGCTTCGCCGTGGATAGCCGCCAGGTGAAAGCAGGGGGCTGTTTCGTGGCCCGGCCAGGCGAGCAGACCGACGGGCATCACTTCATTCCGCAGGCCCTGGCCGCGGGCGCGATTGCGGTTATCGCGGAACGCGACCGGTTGCCGGCTGGGGGCGACGCCCTGAAGGCGGGAGACGCCCCGCCGGGGCGTCTCTACAGGGCCCAGGTCGTAGATTTGGGTGTACCGGCCACCGAGCCCTTGCAGCCACCGGTGATCTTCGTCGCTGACGACAGCCTGGCCGCGATGCAGCGCCTCGCCGGCTGGTGGCGCGATCGAGTGCCGGGGCTACGGGTGATCGGCATCACTGGCTCCGTCGGCAAGACCACCCTGAAAGAACTCACCGCTGCCGTCCTGCGACAGCGCTACCGCACCTTTAAAAGCGCGGGCAACTTGAACAGTGATATCGGCCTGCCCGTGACGATACTCGATATGCCGCTGGATAGCGAACGCGCCGTTCTCGAGATGGGCATGACCCGGCCTGGCGAGCTCACCGAGTTGGCGGCCATCGCCAGGCCGGTGGTCGCCGTGGTCACCAACGTTGGCCCCTCCCACCTGGCCCGACTCGGATCGCTGGAGGCTATCACAAGCGCCAAGGCCGAGTTGGTCCAGGCGCTTCCGGCTGGCGGCACCGCCATCCTCAATGGCGACGACGAGCGTGTCAGCAGCATGGCCGCACTGGCGCCGGCCGGGGTCACCGTCCTGACCTATGGTCTCGACCCCGGCAACACTATCTGGGCCAGCAAGATCGAGAGCCATGGCCTGGACGGCATCTCGTTCCGCTTTCATTACGCGGGCCAGAACATCGCGGCGCGACTCCCGCTCCTCGGCCGTCACAGTGTCCATGCTTCCCTGGCGGCGGCCGGGGTGGGGCTGGTCGAGGGTCAGAGCTGGGCCGAGATCATCAGCGGCCTGAAGGACCTGGCCGAGTTGGAGGTTCTCCGCCTGGTAGTGGTGCCCGGCATCAATGGCTCCACCCTACTGGACGACACCTACAACGCCAGCCCGGCCTCGGTGCTTGCCGCCCTCAACCTGCTGGCCGACCTCCCCGGGCGCCACGTTGCCGTCCTGGGCAATATGCTCGAGCTGGGTAGCTACACCCTCAAGGGCCACCAGATCGTGGCCCGCCGTGCTGTCGAGATCTGCGAGCTCCTGGTCACGATCGGTGAGCTTGGTCAGTTGATTGCCGACGAGGCTCTGGCCTCGGGCTTCGATCCGGCGCAACTCTTCGCGACGAGTGACCGCGCTGCCGCGGTCGCCTGGTTGCACGAACATTTACAACCGAACGATATGGTTTTGATCAAGGCCTCACATGGTGTGCGCCTCGATGAGGTGACCAACGCCCTGGTCGAGACGCCCCGGCAAGCCGACCCACCAGATCAGCCCGCCGAGGAACACCCGTGACGCTATTCAGCCCCCAGACAGCCCTCGCCTTGACCCTGGGCGTGGTCTCTTTTCTCTTTGCCGTGATCTGGGGCACGCCGCTGATCAACTCGTTGCGGCGCATGCAGATCGGCGAGAGCATCCGCATCGAGGGGCCCCAGCGCCACATGAGCAAGGTGGGCACGCCGACGATGGGCGGCTTGATGATCATCGTGCCGACGGTGATCTTTTGTTCGCTCTTTATTCTGCCGCAGTACCACTCGCTGCTGCTCCCGCTCGGAATGCTGATCAGCGCCGGGGCGCTGGGGATGGCCGACGACCTGGCCAAACTCAACCAGAAGCGGCGAGGCGAAGAGAAAATCGGCATTCTCGGACGGCATAAGATGCTCGTGGTGACGGCGCTGGCCCTGTTTGCGGCTATCGTGATCTACCGGCCCTTGGGCTTGGGATTCATCATCTTGCCGACGGTTGCCAACCGCATCGCCCTGCCGGCGATCATCTACATCCCGATCGCGGTCGTGATCATCGTTGGCACGACAAACGCCGTCAACTTGACCGATGGGCTCGATGGGCTGGCGGGGGGCACCGCCGCGATCAACTTCGCCACCTACGGCGTGATCTCGCTGCGCCAGGGACAGCCCCAGCTCGCCACCTTCTGTTTCTGCATGGCGGGTGGGATTCTGGCCTTCTTGTGGTACAACGCCTACCCTGCCCAACTCTTCATGGGCGACACCGGCAGCCTGGCCCTGGGCGCGACGTTGAGCACTGCGGCACTGATGACCGGGCAGTGGGTTCTCTTGCCAATCATCGGCTCGATCTTCGTGGCGGTGACACTGAGTGTGATGATCCAGACGACCTATTTCAAGATCACGCGGCGGCTCTACGGCACCGGCCGGCGGTTCTTCAAGATGGCGCCCATTCACCATCACTTCGAGTTGCTCGGCTGGAGCGAGGTTCAAGTCGTGCAACGATTCTGGCTCATCTCCATGTTGACAGGAGTGTTAGGGGTTGCGCTCGCACTTCTGTAAACCGATGAACAATGAATGATGAATAACCGAAGCGTTGGAGTCCCGTTCATCATTCCGCATTCATCATTCCGCATTCTGCAGGGAGGGGATGCATGAACACCACTTTCCATGATCGGCGCGTCACTATCATCGGCATGGCCCGCGAGGGCACGGCGCTCGCGCGCTTCCTGGCGCGCGGAGGCGCCAAAGTCACTGTGAGTGACACCCGGGGGATCGCCGAACTGGCCGATGAAATCGGCCAGTTGGCCGGGCTCCCCATTCAGTGCGTCCTGCGCGGCCACCCGCCCGATATTCTGAACACCGATGTCGTCTTCGTGAGCCCCGGTGTGCCGCGGGAGGTCCCCATCCTCCGCCAGGCTGCCGCCAGGGGGCTGCCGCTCAGCAGTGAGACCGAGCTCCTCTTCGATCTCTGCCCGGCCCCGATCATCGGGATCACCGGCTCGAGCGGTAAAACGACCACCACCACGTTGATCGGCGGGATGCTCAAGACCGACCGCCGGCGCCGGGTCTGGGTGGGTGGCAATATCGGCAAGCCGCTGATTGAAGATGTTGCTGGCATGCGCCCCGACGATTGGGTGGCCTTGGAGCTGTCCAGCTTCCAGTTGGAGCATCTCCGCCGCAGCCCGCACATCGCCGTGCTCACCAACGTACGCCCCAACCACCTCGATCGCCACTCGAGCTACGAGGCGTACAAAGAGGCCAAGAGCCATATCCTGCGCTTCCAGAGCGCCGACGACGTCGCGGTCCTCAACTGGGATGATCCGGAGAGCCGCGACTTCGCCGCCTTGACCCAGGGGCGTGTCCGCTGGTTCAGCCACCGGGAACGCCTGCCGGAGGGCACCTTCGTCGACGACCATGGCGCCATCATCGTCCAGCACGGGGGCGAAACCCTGCGCATCTGCAGCGTGGAACAGGTGGCTCTGCCCGGTAGCCACAACCTGGAGAACCTGCTCGCGGCCGTTTCCGTCGCGGCCGCCGTCGGCATCAGTCCGGCAGCGGTCGCGCGAGTCGCAACCTCCTTCCGAGGGGTTGAGCATCGTCTGGAACTCGTGCGCGAGCATCGCGGCGTTCGCTGGATCAACGATTCCATTGCCACAAGTCCCGATCGAACCATCGCGGCCCTGCACGCATTTTCCACAGCAGGGGAGCCCCAGACCGGGCCGGCGCGTGGCGGGATGGTCCAGGTGGAAGAATGCACCGGCCAGCGCATCGTTTTGCTGGCCGGCGGGCGGGACAAGCATCTCCCGATGGATGAGATGGCGCGCGAGATCATGACGCACGTCAAACATTTGGTGCTCTTCGGTGAGAGCGCGCCTGTGATCCAGCAGGCGATCGAGAGTGCCCGCGCGCAAGCCAATGGCTCCGGCCGCGCGGTTGCCCTGACTGTGTGCCGCACTCTGGAAGAAGCCGTGGCCGTTGCCGACGAGGTGGCTGAATCCGGCGATATCGTTCTGCTGAGCCCCAGCGGCACGAGCTTCGACGTTTTTAAGGACTTTGAATCCCGCGGTCAGCGCTTCAAAGAGCTGGTCCGGGCACTCTGAGGGGACCGCCGATTGTGGATTGCGAGGCGAGCAGCCGAGGTGCAGCGAGGGACAGAGGGAACGGCAAGTATCTGGATCTGGAACACGGATTGAGATCCTGCTCCTGGCGTCATCACGTTTCACGCTTCACGATCCGCTCGCTCGAGCAGGCGATGCCCAGACGCGTGGTCAAGGCATGCAACGAGATGAGTAAGGTGTAGTAAGCATGGCTGTACAGACACAGGAGGCGCCCCTTCGGGGGTCCTACGAACGCCGCAAACCGCGGCGGCGCGCCGCCGGCTTCGAGTACGTCGGCGGCTCCGACTACGTCCTGCTGCTGACCGTCCTGGCCCTGGTGACGATCGGCCTGCTGATGGTCTACAGCGCGACCTATACATTGGGATACTACTTGCACGAGAACGCCCACTGGTTCATCCAGCGGCAGGCCGAATGGGCCGGACTCGGGCTGGTGACCATGCTTGTCTTCTGGCGGATTCCCTACGCCACCTGGCAACGCTGGAGCGTGCCGATCATGGCGTTGACGGTGGCGGCCCTCCTCGTCCTGTTGCTGCTGGCCAAGAGCGTCTTCGGCGCCACTCGCTGGCTGGTCAACGGCTCGATCCAGCCGGCCGAGGCGGCGAAGGTGGCGATCATCATCTACATCGCCCACTGGGCCAGCTCCAAGGACGAGCGCATCCGCAAGCTCGACGCCGGTTTGATTCCCTTTGCGGTCCTGATCGGTTTAGTCTCTGGCCTGATCCTCCTCCAGCCTGACTTCAGCACCGCTGCGCTGGTTGCGCTCACCTCGGTGACAATGTTTTTCATCGCCGGGGCCGATCTTAAACAATTGGTAGTGACCGGTCTGATCGGAAGTACCACCCTGGTACTCGTCGCCACGCGCGCGTCCTACCGGGTCGATCGCATCGAGGCTTTTCTGAATCCGATCGACACGCAGGCCGGCGTCGGGTACCAGATTAGCCAGGTGCTGCTCGCCTTCGCTCGAGGCGGCCTGAAGGGCGAGGGCCTGGGCTCCAGCCGCGGGAATGTCCCTTACTTGCCGGCCGGTCACACCGATGCCATCTTTGCCATCTTGGGCCAGGAGTTAGGGCTCATCGCCTGCCTGTTGGTCCTGGGGCTTTTCCTGCTGCTCGCCCACCGGGGCTTCCGCATCGCCGCGGCCGCCCCCGACGCCTTCGGGACGATCCTGGCCAGCGGCGTGACCTGCTGGCTGATCTTCCAGGCCATCGTGAACGTCGCCGTCGTGACCAGTTCCATTCCCTTCACCGGCGTTCCGCTGCCGTTCATCAGCTTCGGGGGTTCCTCACTCGTGACGGCGCTGGCCGGGGTCGGCCTGCTGCTGAGCGTGAGTGCCACGAGAAGGGCGCAAGGATGAACGCAGAACGGTGGAGGGCAAAATGGCGTCTTGCCCTTGCTGATAGGATCGAGCCATGCGACTGGTGATTGCTGGTGGTGGCACCGGTGGCCATGTCTACCCGGCCCTCAGTGTCTTGCAGAGCCGGACTCAACGGCCCACACTGCTCTGGATCGGAACCGGCGGTGGCCTGGAGCAGCCCCTGGTCGAGCGCGCCGGCATCCCGTTCGTGGGGATCTCGGCGGGCGGTCTGCGAGGGTTGGGACCGGGGACGGTCGCGCGCAACAGCCTCCGTCTGGCCCGTGGTTTCGTCCAGGCCTGGCGCTGGCTCCGTACCTTTCAAGCTGATGTCGTCTTCGCTACCGGTGGCTACGTCACCGTGCCGGTTGGCCTCGCCGCCTGGCTCCAGCGCCGCCCGCTGCTGATCGAGCTGCCCGATCTTGAGCCGGGGCTCGCGATCAAGGCGCTGGCCCCGCTGGCGAACGCCGTCGTCGTGAGCGCCGAGCCGACGGCGGCTCACTTTGCTGCTGGCAAAGCGATCGTCACCGGCTACCCTGTCCGCCCGGAACTGGCTCACCCAAAACCAAAGGCGGTGGCCCGGACTACGTTCGACATCGGCCGTGACGAGCGCCTGCTGCTGGTCACCGGCGGCAGTCAAGGCGCCCACAGCCTCAATCGGGCCGTGGCGGCCAGTGTGGCCGCACTGACCGAGATCGGGCATGTGATTCACGTTCACGGCCGATCGGACGGCCAGTGGCTCCAGGCCCAGCGAGCGGCCCTTCCCACCGAGCAGCAGGGCCGCTACCACCTCTTCGACTACCTGCACGCCGAGATGGTCGATGCGCTCGTGGCTGCTGACCTGGTCGTGGCACGTGCCGGAGCCTCCGCGCTGGGCGAGTTCCCCGCGGCGCACCTGCCGGCGATTCTGGTGCCCTACCCCTACTCTGGAGCGCACCAGTGGGCCAATGCGACCTTCCTGGCCGAGCGCGGCGCCGCTGTGACCGTGGCCGACGACCGTCTCGCCACGGAATTGGTCCCGCTCGTGCAAAGTCTGCTCGGTGATGAACAGCGATTGGACGCCATGCGTCGCACGATGGCCGGGCTTGCCCGGCCAGATGCCGCCGAGCGAATCTTCGAACTCTTGCAGGGGCTCGCCACGAGCGTTACGGCTTCACAACAGGCACACTCGTGAACGGAGGGATCACGATTACCCTGCCATTGAACTTTACCATTCTTACGATTCTGACGATGCTGCTTTTCGCAGCCATCGGCTGGCTTCGGGGATGGAAAGCTGCTCTCGTGACCCTCGTCGGGCTCTTCTTCGCCTGGGGCCTGGCGATGCGGACTGCCGACTTTTTGATCGCGGCCATAAAATTTGCCAGCGGTTACGACTTCGGCGGCGAGATGAAGGATTTCTTCAAGCTCGGGCTCTACGTCAGTTCGGTCGTGATGGTCGTCTACACCTTCAACAGCATCATCGGCGAGCCCAAGGTAGTAGGGCGGGCCCGCCTCACAGGGGGAACCATCGGCCTGCTCAACGGCTATTTCTTCATGCTCCTGTTGCTGGATTTAGCGCGCGACTGGCTCGACACGCACGTCAACAACTGGACCTTGACCCTCAACCTTGGGTACACCTTCGATGTGGACCCGAACAGGCTGACGGTTATCATCAAGTTTACCAACAATGCCAGGGAGCTCTACCCAAAGCTGTTGACAGTCCAGAACATCGTTCTGCTCTTGGTCTTACTCGTCTTCCTACACGGGTTAATCTTCGGACTTCTGGGAATGCTGGACCGCAGCCTGAAGCGTAAGGCAGCATGAGCCGCTTGACTGTCAAGCACGTCCATTTCGTCGGGATCGGCGGCGCAGGGCTTTCAGCCCTCGCGCGGGTGATGCTGGCGCGCGGCTGGGTCGTCAGCGGGTCTGATCGCGCGGCCAGCCCGGCGCTGCCGGTGCTTGCCCGGGCCGGCGCCAGCGTGCACGTCGGCCACAGTGCTCACTTCGTGAACGGTGCCGACGTCGTCGTCATCTCCAGCGCCATCCCGCCCGATAACCCCGAGGTGGTCGCCGCGCAGGCACGGAGCATCCCGGTCCTCAAGCGCGATCGCTGGCTGGCGGAGATGACCCTCGGCTCGCAACTCGTCGCGGTGGCCGGCAGCCACGGCAAGACCACCACGACCGCCATGATTGCCCTGCTGCTGTACGATGCCGGGCTCGATCCCACCGCCGTGATCGGCGGTGAGGTCCCCCAGCTTGGCGGGAATGCCATCGCCGGGGGCAGCGACCTCTTCGTGATCGAGGCCGACGAGTACGATCACGCCTTTCTCGGCTTGACACCGACCATCGCGCTGGTGACCAACGTCGAGCACGACCACCCCGACCTGTTCGAGGATGTCGCCGCTGTCCGCCTGGCCTTTGCTCGATTCCTCGATCAAGTCCGGAGTGACGGCCTCATCGTGGCGATGGGCGACGATGCGGATTTACGCACCCTGGTCCGCGCGCCGGCCCGGGCTTCGGCCTGCTTCTACGGTTTCGCCGCGGCCAACGACTGGCAGGCCGCGGCGCTCAAACCCAACGATCATGGCGGGACCGACTTTGTCGCCCTCAAGGCCGGCGAGCCCGTCGGCGCGATCCGGCTGCGCGTCC
>DOUV01000393.1 GCA_003520455.1 Chloroflexota bacterium
AGGCCAAACGCTGCCAGCACACTGGTCGCGAACACGGCGACCACGCCGAACCGGTAGAAGGTGCGCATGCCGCTGGCAAAGGGGGCGAAGAGATAGAGCAGGAGGCCGGGCAGCGGCACCGGGATCGCACCGGGGTGCTGGATCGGCCAGTAGGCCGTCTTGTTCAGCGCGAGCTTCCCGGTCAACAGGTACATCGCCCGTGAGAAGAGCGCCTCAACGCTGTTCGGCACAGGGAGATAGACGCGCTGGCCGAGGAGGTGCAGCGTGGGGCCGAGCGCCAGGACGGCTCCGGCCAGACCGAGAAGCAGCCAGACCCTCGCCAGCGGGCGGCGGCGCTGCTGCCAGAGGGCCACCACGCTCAGTCCCAGCGGGACGAGCCCGAGGAAGAGAAAGCCCGGCACGTACCAGGGATAGCTCGGAATCTCGGCGCGGCGGGAGAGAAAGAAGCGCCCCCACATGGGGTGGTAGATATTGGGGTAGATGAAATCTTCGAGCCCGGCGGCCCACTTCTCTACGTCGGCCAGCGACCAACTGACGCTGGTCCTGGCAAGGTGGACGACAGGCAACGCGACCGGGATCGCCGGCAGCACCACGACCAGCAGGCAGGCCGCCAGCCCCAGCCAGAACGTGCGGTTCGACCACCACCGGCGCCAGGGCCAGAAGCGCAGTGCCAGGTAGCCGGCACAGGTCAGGCCTGCGATGTAGGCGTAGTACCAGCTTGCCAGCACGACCTGCAGCAGGAAGAAGCCCGCCAGCAGCCCCCAGCGCCAGGAGCGGCCGCGCCGCAGCCGCTCGAAGCAGAGCAGGGCCAGCGGGAGCCAGCCGGTTCCCATCAGCGGGAGCCAACCGGCGGCCATCGAGTGCAGCCGGTAGGGGCTGAAGGCAAAGGCGACCGCGGCCAGCAGTGCCGGCGCGCGCCGACCAGTCAGGTCGTAGACGTAGAGGGAGGTGCCCAGGCCGGTAATCACGAAGCTCGACCAGAGCATGAAATTGAAAGCCAGGACCTCGTCGCCGGCCAGGAGCACCGGGAGCATCCAGGCAAAGTGGGTGAGCATCGGCTCGCTCTGACCCGCGGGATAGCCGTAGGGCGCGAAGACGTCCGGGTGAAAAAAAGGCATCCGCCCCTCGACGAAGAGGCTCTCGCGGATCCACCAGACCTTGTAGAGCCATTCGAGATTGTCCCAGGGCGGGCCGGGGATCGCCGTCCTCAGGTGCAGCACCCAGGCTGTGTAGAGCACCACCGGCAGCAACGCGAAGAGCAGCGTGGCCGCAAGCACCGCCCGGTAGCGCCGAAGCACCCGCCCCAGCAAGCGCGGGCGGGTCAGAGGGGCAGTGCGGGGGAGTGGTTGGGTGATCTGCAAGTGATGCCTCGGGTGAGCGATTGGAGATGAGTGATCCCGGCTCTTGGGTGTCGCGCTCGAATATGAAGCCGGCCGTCCATCTCCATTCTCAACAAAAACGGGCCAGCCGCATCGGGGTCGGCCCGCTTCGATGGGTTTCAGCAGCGAGGGGGCGCGCCCGATCAGGCGATCTCGCGCTCGACGGGGGCGGCGGCCGCTTTGCCGACGAGCCGGGGCAGGTGAACGGCCGGCTGCGGGTTCAAGAGGCCCCGAAAGCGTTTTTGGACCAGAAACCACAGGTTGTAGAATCCGTCGTGCCAAAGGTTGAGCTTGCTCTCCCCAACCCGCGGCCGGTAGTAGATCGGGAGCTCGCGCGCGTTGACGCCGGGCCGGGTGAAGGCTTCGATCTTGATTTCCTCCGAGAGGGCCATGCCGTCGCTGCTGAGGTCCATGTGTTCCAGCAACGCCCGCCGAAAGACCCACATGCCGCTCTGAGAGTCGCGCAGCCGAATCAGGAAGAGAATCATCATGGCCTGATTCAGTACCCAATTGCCGAAGAGGCGCAGCGCGCTCGAGGTCTCCTTCTTGTGCCCCGTCCGGTCGCACGAGACAAAGTCCAGCCCCTCATCGAGCATAACGTCCAGCAGGACGGGGATAAAAGTGCGCGGGTAGGTCCCGTCGGCATCCATCGTGACGATGATATCGCCGGTGGCCGCCCGGAAGCCGGCTTTGTAGGCCGCCCCGTAGCCCTGAGTGTACTCGGTCACCACCATGGCGCCGAAGGCGCGGGCCACCTCGGCCGTCCGGTCTTTCGAGTTGTTGTCAACGACAATCACCTCATCTACGCACCCCGGCATGTCGCGGAGGGTGATCGGGAGACCGTCTTCTTCATTGTAGGCGGGGAGGACGACGGAGATTGTATGGCCTTGAAACATGATCTCCCTTTCACCGTGCCGTATCGGCACGTTCAACGTGGAACGGCAGGAACCGAGGGAACTTCCTCTTGGACAGTTCCTAATAGCGCTTCCCCCTGGCGAAGTCGGCCAGAGCCTGAAGAATGCCCAGGGCCGAGACCAACAGATTCAGGGGCAGGAAGAGGGCACTCTGCAGGAAGAAGCGCGACCCTCGCGCCCGCCCAAGGAAACTCACGAACGGCCAGTTGAGCCCCAGGAGGCTGGTCCACTCACCCACAACCAGCCCGAGCAGTGCCAGGCGCCGGCGAGGCCAGAGCAGCGCCGCCAGAAGTGTCAGTGGCAGCATCAAACTGGCCGGCACCGCCAACTGAAAGTACCACGGCACGCTGGCATAGGTTGGCTGGGCCAGGCCGGTGAGAAATTTGCGCCGCAGCCAGGTCTGCATCAGGCCGTAGGCTCGCTCGCAGTCGGTCCGGAGCAGGCCGTCGACGGTGTAGGCCTTGAGGTGCTCGACCTCGAGCCCCTTATCCATCACCAGCCGGTGGCCGGCCGCCAGCAACCGCTGGCCAAACTCGATATCTTCGGTGACGCTCGCCCCCTCGTAATGCTCGTCGAAGCCGCCGAATTCGAGGAAGGTCGCGCGGCGGATGGCGGCGGCGCTGGTGTAGAAGAGACCGACGGGTTTGCTCTCCGGCTGGCGGCGGTAGGTAAAGTGCATCCAAAGGTTCTTGAACTGGGAGGCGAAGTTCGAATAGCGCAGCCGCTGGCCGAGAAGCCCCACCACGCCGCTGACGCCGGGTCGGGCAAGCGCCGTCGCGATCCGCCTGAGGGCGTCGGGCTGGACGACGATGTCGGAATCGGTGAAGAAAAGAACCGCTCCTCTGGCGGCCGCGGCGCCCCGGTTCTTGGATCGTGCCGCGCCAACATTCCGCTCGAGGCGCACGACCCGTGCACCCAAGCGCTCAGCCAACTCAGCCGAGCCGTCGCTCGAGGCGTCGTCCACGCAGAGCACCTCGAACTCGCCGGGGTAGTCGCTGGCGAGAAGGGCCCGGAGGCACTCCGGCAGCGTGCGGGCGGCATTGTGAACCGGGATGACGGCCGTGATCGAGGGATAGCGAGCCGCCGCCTGGCGGTTCATCGCCGGAGAATGAAGCTCGGCGCTCATCGCTCAGGGCCTCCCATCGCCGATCATCTCTTCCAGCGCTTCGGCCGTGTCCGCCTTGAGCTCGCCGCGGAAGCGCAACACGGTGGCCGGGACCCCCGCGGCGATGGCGAACGCCGGGATCGTGCGGGTGACGACGGCGCCGGCACCAATCACGGCCCCCCGGCCGATTCGAACCCCGTCCATCACAACGACATTCAAGCCCAGCCAGGCATCATCCTCGACCACGATATCGCCCTTGCTGGTGATCGGCTGATCTTTGATCGGCACCGTCACGTCGTCGAAACCGTGCTGGTAGGGACTAAAGGCACAGTGCGGCGCGAGCTGTACCCGGTTGCCGATGATGGTACTCTTGAGAAATCCCTTGAGGTGGCAGCCTGCCTGGATGTGACTATCCCGGCCGATGAGCACGCTCCCGCCGTCACCGACCTCGACGTGGCAGCCGCGCATCAGGCTGCTGCCCGCCCCGATCACGATCCGTCCGCCATGCGGGTGGGCGAAGATGGTCACATCATCATCGATGAAGCAATTGGGGCCAATCTCGATCTGCCCGGAACCACCGTACACCGTGGCGCACGGCGAGATGAACGGCCGATCGGTGAGCAAGGCCAGGGGCTTGCGCGCCTTGTAGGGACCCTGGAGGCTGGCCGCCAGCCACGACGCCCACCGCCCCGGCCCGGACCGGCCCGAACGCAGCATCAGGAAGACCTGGACGGTTCGCTTGATACCCATCGTCGCTCAATCCACCAACGATACCGCGAGGGCCGACTCCAGCTTCGGCACCCGGCGGGCCCGGCGAATGTACCCATGGCGGCCGAACCAGATCACCGCCTCGCAGAGGGCCTGATCAAGAGGAGTCTGCGGAAGACCCAATTCGCGGATGGCCTTGGCGGGATTGCACGTCAGGGCCGCCGGCGCCATCGACGGCAGCGGCGCTGCGCCGGCGGGGGGCTGGCGCAGACGGCGGAGAAGACGCCAGGACGCGCGGGGCTCTTGCAGGCCTGGCCGGGGCAGACTGGTGACTCGCTCCATCAGCGCCAGAAACCCATCCAGTGGGAGGTTCCCGTCGCGGTGACCGAGAATGTAGCGTTGACCAATTCGCCCGCGCTCCGCAGCCAGAATGTGGCCTGCGGCGACATCCTCGACCGAGATGAAGTTGATCCCGCCGTCGAGGAATTTCGGCATCCGGCCTTCGAGATAGTCGAGCACCCGCTGCCCGCTACTGCTCGGCTTGATATCGCCGACCCCAACCGGGGCACACGGATTGACCACCACCACGGGCAGGCCAGCGCTACAGGCCCCAACGGCCAATTCCTCGGCCAGATACTTGGAACGAGCATAGTGGCTGCTCGTCTCCCACAGCAAGAATTCGTCGTCCTCGGTCGGGAGCCCGCCTCCCCGGGGCCGGCCGACGGTCCCAATCGTACTACAGTGAACGAACCTGGTGACTCCGGCGGCTCGAGCGGCCTGCAAGAGATTCTTGGTGCCTCCAACGTTGATCTGGTACATGAGCCGGGCATCTTCCTCGCGCGTGCTGTAGAATGCCGCCACGTGGAAGACGGTATCGCAGCCCCGAACAGCGGCAGCAAGCGACTCAGGCTGGGTGAGGTCGCCCTCAATGGTGGTGACTCCGTCCAGCCCGGCCAGGTTCAGGCGGTTGCTCCCCGCCCGGGCCAGCGTGCGAACAGCGGCTCCACGTGCAAGCAAAGCACGGACGACAGCAGATCCGACGAATCCTGTTGCGCCCGTGACCAAAGCGTTCATGGTTGGTTCCTCGTGGCTCCGCTGGCTGCTTCAGCACGCAATCCCCAGGTTCCTCTCACTTCAGCGCCCCCGATTTTCGAAGCCTGCCCTGCCCCAGACCGAACAGCAACCGATAGGAGCGACCCTGGGAGGGGTGTACGCCGGAGTTGGCGGGGGGCGGACCCCTCCCCCAGCCCCTCCCCG
>DOUV01000448.1 GCA_003520455.1 Chloroflexota bacterium
CGGGCGGGACGCCCGCGCTCCCGGGGTCTTGCGGGCGGGACGCCCGCGCTCCCAGGATTACCGGCTCGGGGTAGGCCTCCTTGCCCTTGTTGGTGGGAAGCATGAAGGTCGAGACGAGCGGCACGTCTACGTTCGCGAGGGCGGGGGTGGGGCTCTTGACGGTGTGCGCCTGGAGCCGGGTGATCACGGTGAGCTTGTGGCCCACGTACTTTTTCAGGTCCGGCCGCTGCTTCGCCATCTCGGCGGTGACCTCAATCGTCGGGTAGAGATGCCCGATGCGCTTCACAAGCCTGGGAGCGCGGGCGTCCCGCCCGCATCTTTCCGCGCCGCGGCGCTGGAGAACCGCCAGTCCTCTGCACGGTGCACGAGTCCGGCCTTCACGGGATTATTCTCGATGTAGGCGATGGCGGCCGCGAGGTGGTCCTCATCGCGAATGAACCGGTCGTAGTAGTCGGCCATCCAGAAGTCGCCGGCACGTCCGAGCAGCTTGTTCGCCACCTTCGCTGTGAACGACTTCCAGGCATGGATGACATCGCCAAGCGGATATCCAGCAAACGTCTCGATCAGCACGTGCACGTGATTGGGCATCACACACCAGGCGATCAGCCGATAGCGCTCAGCATCAAAGTACAGGAGCGCATCCTCAACCAGGTGACCGACGTCTTCTCGGGCCAACCAACACTGGCCATGGCCGGCATCTTCGTAGCGTGCGATGCGGATACGAAGCTCCACAGCACGTGAATCGTCGGCCGGGAGTGTATCGAGCCAGCCGAGTTCTTGCTTCCATCGGTCGGTAACATCGGGTGGGAGAGCATCATGGAGGCGGAAGGTGATGCTTTGGATCACGCCGGGTCGATCACAGTGTGGGAGGTAACCGCGGCTGTGCCAGCCTTTGGGCGGGCGGGACGCCCGCGCTCCCAGGTGTGGTGCGCGCGCCTCAGAGTTCACTGGCGGTTTCCCGGCGAATCGGGGCGGTGGCTCGATGATCGCCTTGCAGATGAGGACCGCGACCGGATTGAGATCGCTGGCGTAGGCCTCGAGCCCGATTGCCTTACGTATTGGCCGGCTGTCAATGGGTTGTTCGGCTCCGTCATGGATGGTTCGTACCTTACGAGATCGGCTTTGACGGTTCATGTTAAAGGTCGAGTTTCGTATGGTGGAAGCCGCGCTGTCATGTTAAACGTAGACTTTATTTGCCAATGAAGAGTTACAATTACGGAATGGTTCTGGCCAACTCCTTGCACGGGTGCCAATTGCAGAACTTTTCTGTCCATCCTTTCTGTGTGGGTGCCGACGATGGAAGATTCCCCTCTCGAAGAATGAGCCCAAGAATCAGGCATCCCGCCCGCCATAAAAAAAGCGGACAAGCCTCTCCACAACACAGAGGTTGTCCACCTATCCCCGCGTATTCTGTTGAGTGAGCGTCCGCGGCGGGCCGCGCTCCCGCTGCGGCGTGGCAGTGGTGGCTGACAGTTCACGTCGGAGGCCCGAATGCGTCGATCCGGAGCGCCGAACCGGGCGACGCGTCACGTGCGTGGCGCCACGCTACCACACTGCGCCGCAAACATCAATTCGCCCTGCCCCAACGCCATTTCTTCAATCAACTCGCGCTCGCCCCGGTTTGGATTCAACGGCAGCACCCGACGCATGCAGTCGAGGGTGGCGGCGAGGCGCAGGGCACGCTGCGGTCGTTGCCCCTGCCAATGCGCTCGCGGTGGAGGGGCGGTGTCTGGGAGGTGGGCGGCGCCATGCAGGTCCCGATGCAAGGGTGGCGCGGACAACCACCGGCCTGGTGACCGCATGAGAGGGCGCGCCACCGCAACAGCGGTGGCGCGCCCTCGCTCGTTGTGCGGGCGCTCATCGAACGCCCGGGTGGTGCCGCGGCTACGGCTGCGTCACGATCGGGAGGTAGACGCGGTGGCCGACGAAGACCTGCACCGAGGCGCTCGCTGTCTGGCCGTTGCTGTCGGTCGCGGTGAGCGTGATGGTGTGCTCGCCGCTCTCCAGCGTGTTGAGCGCCACGGATGGGCCGGTGCCCAGGCTGCCCTGGCGATCGCTCGACCACTGCAGGGCTTCGTCGGGCAGGCCGCCATCCTCGAGGTCGGTGGCGATTCCCTGGAGCACCAGCAGCTCACCGGGGGTGACCACCTGGCCGGTCACCGGGCTGGTGATGGTGGCCTCGGGTGCTTTGTTGGGTACGCTGATGGCCGCGTCGGTCTCGTCGTAGCCGGTGTTGACCCCGTCGGTGGCGACGACGCGGAAGCGCACATCGCTGCCGCCGGCCAGGGAGTCGACGTTGACCTCGAACGACTGGCTGGTGAGCCCGGTCGCCAGGATCACCCAGCTCGCCCCCGCGTCGTGGCTGTAGAAGAGCGAGTAGCTCAGCGAATCGCCGTCGGGATCGCTCCCGGTCCAGGCGAGGGTCTGGGTGGAGCCGGATGGCCAGCTCTGGGGGCCGGTGGGACTGGTGATGGTCACCGTGGGAGCCCCCGCGCTGACCGCGCGCTCGTCGAGCACCTGGTTGCCCTGGAGCAGGACGATGGAGGTGGTGCCAGCCTCCCACGGCATGATGAAGGAGACACCCATCTCCGGCCGCGGGCTGGGGTCGCCCGGCTCGTCTCCGCCGTGGCCATCATACTCGCTCTCGAAGCTGACGGCGAAGGTCTCGCGGCGCAGAACCGTCGCGCCGTCGCGCAGCTCAACGGCATAGTCGCCGCTGGGCAGGGCGTAGGCCAGGCCGCCGTCGATCTTGTACAGCTCGCCTAACTCACCCAACTTGCCGCCCCCTTCGTTCGGGACGTCGGGGTTGTAGATGGTGGCGTGGACCACGAGGGACTCGGTGCTTGCGGTGGTGAGGAAGACATTGGTGCGCGGCTCAGCCGCGGCACTCGCCGCGCTCACCGCCAGCGGTGCGTAGTTGTTGAACATCTTGTTCCAGGTGAAGGGCGAGATCCAGCCTTGCTTCGAACCGCCTGCCGGGCAGTAGCTCATCAGGTCGTGGGTGCTGGCGGGGTCGTAGATCTTGCCGGTGATCGGGTTGAAACCGAACTCCTGGATGCTGGACGAGCTGTAGGGGAAGTCGGAGTTGCTGTCGCTCGACCCGCACGAGTCTGCGGTGTTGGTGTGGTAGACGTTGTAGTCGTGGACCAACTCGTGGCCGAAGATCAGCGCCCCGGCGGCGGGGTTGTCGGTGCTGGTGCCTGGCGCATCGGTGCCGATGCCCACGACCCCGAGGCCGCCGGCGTGCGGGTAGACCGGCATGTCGGCATGGCCGCCGCTGTAGCCGGCGTTCGGTGCCCAGCCGTAGACGTGATCCGCGCCGGTGAAGGCACCGCTGAACAGCCAACCAAAGGCATTTTGCAGGATCCACATGAAGTTCAACGTCTTGATCAAGTCGTGCTGGCCGTTCGAGTTGAGGGTCGTCGTCCAGTCGAGGTAGCCACTCTTGACCGAGTAGTTGATCCCGTTGTTGCGGATGGGCAGCACCTGCTCGAGCCAGTCGGCGCCGCCGCCGTTCACTGCCCACCCGCCGGCATACTGCGTGCCTGTGTAGCCCGAGGGGTGGTAGCGGAGGCGCTGTCCGACGATCTTGAGCGTGTCCCGCTTGCGGAAGTTAAGAGCGATCGTGCCACTGGCGGGGTAGCGGTTGTTCGACTCGTTGGTCTCGGAGATCGTGTGATCCGGGTCCACCTCGGCGTAGAAGCTGACCGGGACGTCGTTCGAGAAATTGACGTTGAAGTAGACCTTGGCGTCGTTGCTGTTCGCCTGGTTCAGGGTCTTGGTTGCCTTGCCGGTGGCGTTGGCAATGTACTCGACGCCATCGGCGAAGATGTGCAGGCGGACCGGCACGTTGTTGAGGCTCGAGAGGATGCCGCTGTATTTCAGGTAGATGCGGGCGGTGGTGTCCTTCTTTGCCACCACGGGCAGCGAGTTGTCCGCGCAGCCGGCGAGCCCCTTGCTGGTGTCAAAACACTGGACACCCTGGGTGATCTCGATGCCGAAGATCGAGAGGTCGGGCTGGAACAGCCCCGGAAAGATCACCGGCTTCACCGGGATGTAGGGCAGCGCGATAATCGGCGGTGTCGGCGTGGCCGTCGGCCCGGGCGTCGGTGTGTGCGTTGGGATCGGGGTCCACGTGGGCACCGGTGTCCGCGTAGGCGTCCCCTCGTGCGAGGTCCCGTGCATCAAGTAGTCTTCAGTCTCGCCGTACTTCCAACCGCTCGCCGGGCCGCTTCCGTCCGGGGACGTGGCGGGTGATTCGCTGATCGTGATGCGCAGCCAGAGCGGTTTGCTCGGATCAGGGTTGTAGGAGACAAAGGCCGGGGTGGTGAAGGCGTAGGTGCCGGGGCCGGGCAGGGCGATCACCTGGTTTTGAACCGCCCACTCAGGGGCTGAGGCGGCGGTGCTCCCCGGGTAGCACTTCGGCACCTCGCTCCACCATCCGTTCCGGGTCCAGTCGGACCAGAGGTTCACGTAGACTTCCTTGGGCGCCCCCGGGTAGACCGTCACCGTGTACTGCAACTTGATCGGCTGGCAGTGGCCGAAGAACCCCGGCAGCGCGAGGCCGTCGTCGGCGCCGTCGAGGTTGGCGGCGTTGGCCGGCGGCCGGAGGTTGTTGACGCCGTCGGCATCGCCACCGGCATCAGCCTCGGTCTCGGCGGTAATGTTTTTTCCAAGGTGGAAAAGCAACGGGTCGTTGCGGTGCAGCGGGCCGTACGGGGGCGACCCGGCGCCAAAAACGCTGGGGAAGCGGGCCGGGACGGCGGGGTAGGCGGTCATCACGACACCGAAAGAGTTGGTGCTGTCGGGGGCGTCGCCCAGGTCGGGGACCGGCCGCTGGGTTTGCGGGGTGACGGTGGCGGTTGGCGTGTTCGTCGGCCGCGGGGTGTTCGTTGCGGTCGGAGTGGGTGTGTTCCGCGTCACGTACTCGATGTGCAAACGTGGCGGGACTTGCCCATTCAGGGCGCCGAAGACTCGCAGGCCCAGTGTGTCGCCGTCGCCCCGCAGCAGAATCCCGTAGTTCTTGATCTCACCGACAGCCCAGAGCTGGACCGTGTGGGTCACATCCCAGGTTTTCGCACCGTTGGTGAGATCGAGCGTGGATGGGGGATCACCCACATTGGAGGCCGATGGCTTGCCCCCCCAGGAGACCGTCATCTCATCCCAGGGACCGAAAATGGCGTCGGGCCAGATGTTGTAGCGTTCGGCACCGGCCGCCTTGATCTGGTATAGCTCCAGGGTGGCCTTCGTGATCGTTGCGTCCGACGGCAGTCCCGAGAGGTCGAACGCGACCAGTGTCTGGCGCTGGTAGGCGGCCCTCTGATCGGAGGTGCGCCCGACGTGGAGCTCGGGGTCGCTGCCGTGGGTGGCCGTCGGGGCCGCCTGGTCAACCCAACTATCCTGTTTGGCGACGAGGGTCAGCGTGGACGCCGGCGCCGCCGGGGCCGCCGCATTGGCCGGAGCCGGCTGCCAGGCGCCCGGCCAGGCGGAC
>DOUV01000144.1 GCA_003520455.1 Chloroflexota bacterium
GGCCCGTGCGCGGTGGCACCCTTCGCGCCGCCAGCCGGGTTCATAAGGTTACCCACCCGGCCCAGTTTTCCTGGGTCTCCCCGTCCAACCAGTTGCGCCAGGTCGCCGAGTACCTGACGGTCACCGATGGGGAGAACATCACCCATCCGCTCCTCCTCGAAAGCTGGGAGGCGAGCGACGACTTGAAAACCTGGACACTCAACCTGCGCAAGGGGATCAAGTTCAACAACGGCGACGACTTCAGCGCCGACGATGTCGTCTTCACGATGGGCCAGTGGCTCGACGAAGATGTGGGCTCGTCGATTCTCGGGCTGATGTCCTATATCAGCCCGGACAACATCGAGAAGAAGGACGATCACACCGTGGTGCTGCACCTGGACCGGGCGGAGATTGGCGTGCCGGAGCATCTCTTCCACTATCCGGCCCTGGTCCTCAACCATCGGACCTTCGAGGGCGACTTTATCAAAGCGCCCCACGGAACCGGGCCTTACACTCTGGAGCAGTACAGCGAGGGCGAGCGCGTCCTCCTCAAGCGCCGGGACGACTACTGGCAGATGGGGGCCGACGGCAAATCGTTGCCGTATCTGGACTCGATGGAATTCGTTGACATGGGTGATGAGACCTCGGCCTGGATCGCGGCGATCCAGGCGGGCGAGGTTGATTACCTCGACCTCGGTGATAACCCCAGCCCCGACGTCTATCTGGCCCTGAAAGACGATTCCAACATCAATGTGGTCGGCATTCCCACCGCCCGCGTTCGCGTGCTGCGCATGCGCGTGGACATCGATCCGTGGAGCGACAACCGCGTGCGCCAGGCCCTCAAGCTGTGCCAGAACCGGGAGAAGATCCTCAACCTGGCCTTCTTCAGTCAGGGCGTTCAGGGGCAGGACTTCCACGTCTATCCCAGGCACCCCGAATACTGCGAGCAGCCCATCCCCGAATACGACCCAGAGAAGGCCAGGCAACTCCTGGCCGATGCCGGCTATGCCGATGGTCTCGATGTGAACCTGGCCGTCGGCTCTGGGTGGTCGGACGTCGTCCGCTACGGGGAGATCCTCAAGGAAGACGCCGCTCCCGCGGGTTTTAATATCACCCTCGACACCATGCCCAACAACCAATACTGGGAGCAGTGGACCGAGGTGGACCTTGGCGTCACGCCGTGGACCCACCGCCCGCTGGGCACGATGGTGCTCAATCTCGCCTACGTTGGAGATGCGGACGGCAAACCTGTCGCCTGGAATGAGACCCGCTGGATCGACGATGAATTCTCAGAGCTGCTGACCCAGGCGAACGGGACGCTGGACGTGGACAAGCGCCGCGAGATCTTCTGCAAACTGGAGAAGATCCAGATGGATCGCGGCCCCATCGGCATTGCCTGGTGGGCGAACGCCTGGACCGTCTCCAGGAAGAGCGTGAAGGACGTCGAGCCGCACCCGACCGCGTACATGCTTTTCAATGAGGTCTCAAAAGAGGCGTAGCTCAGACTGGTAGATGTGCGCAAGTTCTGGTAGCGAGCGTGATGCGTGATCCTTACGCACCACGGATCACGCATCGCGCAATGATCGGAAAGGAACATCTCAGTGGCGAAGTTTATTGTACGGCGGTTGTTGCTCATGCTCTTGACGATGTTCCTCGTCTCGGTCGCCGTCTTCCTGATCACTGAGGCAGCCCCCGGAAACGTTGCTCGCAACGTTTTGGGCGTGCACATCACGCCCGCGCAGGAAGCCTCTTTTCTGGCCCAGACCGGACTGGACCAGCCAATCTACGAGCGCTATCTCAACTGGCTTGCCGGGAGCGACTGGCGGGCCGCCCGCCAGATCGGCATGCCCGTCAGGCAGATCACCACCAAGGATGGCTTCAAAGAGTGGTGGGCTGTGGAGAAGGATGGCACGCTGGTTACCTGGAAACAGGAGGGCGACGACCTGATCATCCGCCAGCGCCAGCCCGACGGCAGCGCGGAAGAGAGCCCGGACAACGAACGCTGGCAAGTCAAAGAGCCGGCCAGCGAAATCGGCCGTCTGACGACCTATCGAGATCAGGTGCTCACCAATCCTCAACTGACTGAGCCTGACCGGCAGGCCATCCTGCAGGAGCTGGATCGGATCCTGGCGATCCTTCAAGGGAAGGATCAAAGCCAGGCAGCACTCGCAGCCGCCCTGGCGGGGCCGGAGAGCGCCCTGGAAGCCATGATGGATCCCGGCAGTGCCAAGGAGAAGGAGCTTCTCCAGAAGGCGGCTCAAGATGTCTCCAGGGATGACCTGCTCCAGGCGGTGGTTCTCTCTCAAGAGCTGTCTGCGCCATCGGCGGATCTCACGCCGAGCAATCGCCAGACGATGGCCCGGCGCCTGGGAAAGGCGGCTGATGTTGTTGAAAGTGCCGACCCTGCCGTCGCCGCGCAGTTGCGCCGAGCGGCTGATAGCTTGAAAGCTGGCGATACGGCCGCAGCTCAAGAGGTTCTCACGGGCGCAGCCTCTGCGCTGAACCGGCTCACCGGCTCGCTGGCCGTCCTTTCCACGGCGTTGAGGGCCGGGGATTATCAACAGGCGGTGACCGTTTTACGGGACCTGTCCGACCCGGCGCACGGACCTCTGGATGCTGCTCAGCTGGCGGTGGTCCCGGGTCTGCTCGAACAGGCCGGGAAAGCGCTGAAGGATGCCAGCGCCGAACTTGGTGATCAGTTGCGGCAGGCTGCCGACAGCCTCGAGGCAGGGGACAGCCGCGCAGCCAAAGACGCTCTCGGCCGGGCGGCCGCGGTTCTGGCTGAAACGGGCGAGAGTATCGCCCGCAGTGATGCGGCCAGGCAGGCGCGCGTCATCAGAACCTTTTGGGGGGTGGACACGCAGAATCATGCGGTCAAGTGGGAGAAAGGCGCGGGCAAAGAAGTGTGGGTGTTGAAAGCCGGCGTCGGCTGGAAGGCCGCGAGTGGGGGCCCGGTGGAATTCATCCCACTCCAGAAGGGGCTGCTGCGCGGCGATCCGGGACTCTCCCTGCGCACCGGCCGTCCCGTGGCCGATTTGCTGTTCACGCGCCTGCGCAACTCGCTGGTCCTGGCCGGCATCGCCTTCATTCTCGTGATGCCGTTGGCCCTCGTCCTCGGTTTGATCGCGGGGATCAACGAAGGCAAGCCGCTGGACCGGATTCTCTCGATCGGCGGCATGATGTTCTCCGTGACGCCGGAGTTTACCACCGGGATTTTCTTGATCCTGATCTTCGCGTTTTGGCTGAAGCTCGTGCCGGGGGCGACGGTATTTGGCGAGAAGGCCCCCTGGTCGAGGCCGGACATGCTGGTCTTGCCGGTGCTGACGCTGACCCTGATCGAGTTGGGCTACGTTCTTCGGATCACTCGGGCCAGCATGGTGGAGGTCATGAAGGCGCCCTACATTCGCACCGCGTTCCTGAAGGGGCTGCCCTACTGGCACGTCGTCACCAAACACGCCGTGCGCAACGCGTTGATGGCTCCCATCACCATCATCATGTTGCACGTCAACTGGCTGTTGGGTGGCATTGTCGTGGTGGAGGTGATCTTCGGCTACCCCGGCCTGGGCGGCTATCTGCTTGAATCGGCGCTGTTCAAGGACTTCAACGCCATCGAGGCCGGCGCGATCATTCTCGTCACAGTTGCGGTCGGAACGCAATTGCTGGCCGATATCATCTACACGTTTCTGAATCCTCGGATCCGGTACGGTTAGCGTGAAACGTGGCCTTCTTGCCGGGATGGAGGTTGGGTCGCGACAGAACATATCCCAGATACGCGCCGGTTGAGCTATGAGGAACCGAGCTCTTCGCGGCGCCACGTTGCGCGTTTCGGAAAGGCTCCAATGCGAGCGATCGATGCCCCATCAGTCGTTCCGTCGCAACGATCAGGAGGGAGAAGTACCGCAGTGGCAGTCAGTGAACAAACCGTGGAACGAACCATCCCGGTCGCGGTGGCCCGCCCGTCGCGCCTCCGTCGCGTCTGGGATACGCTTGCGCTCATCTTTGAGTCGAAGACCGCCACCGTCGGCCTGATCATCGTCCTCTTCTGGGTCCTGGTCGCGGTGCTGGCACCGCTCCTGACTCCCTACAGTCCGACCGACCAGGATATCCACGCCCAGAATCAAGGCCCGTCGAGCGTCCATCCACTAGGAACCGACAGCCTGGGGCGGGACCTCTGGTCACGGATCATCTATGGCGACCGAGTTGTCCTGGTCTACTTGCCGGTGACGGAGACGTTCTGGTTGCCGGGCGGCACCGCCCTGTGGGGGGTCTTTCTCGGCCTGGTCGCGGGCGCGACTCTCGGCTTGATGGGCGGTTATCTCGGGGGGTGGGTCGATGAGGTGATCATGCGGGTCCTGGACGCGATGATGGCCTTTCCAGTGATTCTTCTCTACATGATCATCATCGCTGCTGTTGGGGCCTCGGCGATCAACGTCGTGATGGCCATCGCCATCGTCGGGATGCCCGGGATCGCGCGCCTGGTGCGGAGCCTGGCGCTGGATATCCGCACCCGCGACTACATCCGGGCTGCCGAGACGCGGGGTGAGAGCCCCTGGCACATCATGTTCGTGGAGATTCTGCCCAACGCGCGCGGTCCGATCATCGTCGATGCTATGCTGCGGGTGGGCTACGCGATCTTCGCCATGGGAACCCTGGGCTTCCTGGGGCTAGGGCTTCCGCCGCCCTCCCCCGACTGGGGGAGTATGGTCGCCAAAGGCCGGCAGTTCATCCTGGCCGGCAGTCCGTGGGAGGCGCTGTGGCCGTCGGTGGCTATCGCGTCCCTGGTCGTGGGGCTCAATCTGTTCGCCGATGGTCTGCGTGAAGAATCCCTCCGGTACCAGTAGCCCAGTGGCAGGGAGCAGGGTAGTAAGTCGCATTGGGTTCGTGGCACTGCTCAAGCAATGCCATTTTGCGACGTGGTCCCTGCTGCAGGTAAACGACATCACGAGTGGGTAGGTAGCACGAGCTATGGATGATCATCGCATCAAAACACCGATTCTTGGGGTCCGCGACCTCAGCATCTCGTATCAGACCCGGAAAGGCGCCGTTGAGGCGGTCCGTGACGTCTCGTTTGATGTTCATCGGGGAACGACCTTCGGGGTTGTGGGCGAGTCGGGGTGCGGGAAGAGCACGCTGGCGTTCGGGATCGTCGGCTTCCTGGGGCCGAACGGGAGGATTGTTGGCGGCAGCATCAAGTTTCAGGGGCGTGAGTTGGTCGGGCGCTCCCAGGGGGAGCTCCGCCAACTGCGCGGTGACCAGATCGCGATGGTCTACCAGGATCCGATGCAGGCCCTGAACCCGTCGGTAACCCTCGGCGAGCAGTTGGCGGAGGTCTTGATCGCGCACCGGGGGATTAAAAAAGCGCCGGCCTGGGAAAAGTGCGTTCAGATGCTCGAGCGGGTCTACATGCCCGATGCGGCCGCGGTGATGAACCGCTATCCCCATCAGATCTCCGGCGGGCAGCAGCAGCGCGTCGTGATTGCCATGGCATTGCTCAACAACCCGGCCCTGCTCATCATGGACGAGCCCACCACGGCGCTCGACGTGACGGTTGAGGCGGCCGTCCTCGACCTGATCGAAGACCTGAAACGCGACTTCGACACCGGTATCATCTACATCACACACAATCTGGGCGTCGTGGCCCGCGTGAGCGATGACGTCGGCGTGATGTACGCCGGCGAGATGGTGGAGCGGGCGACGGTCGCGGCCATCTTTGACGATCCCCAACACCCCTACACCCAGGGACTCATGCGCTGCGTCCCCCGGCTCGGGACCACCAAAGCGAGTAGCCTGCTCTATCCGATCCGCGGGCGGGTGCCGGCGCCCAAAGACCGGCCCAAGCATGCCTGCATCTTTGCGCCTCGGTGCGACTACGCGGAAGATCGCTGCTACCGGGAGCATCCACGACTACGCGCGATCAGGAGCGGACACCATGCGCGCTGTTTCTTTGCCGAGCAGATTGATGCGTCGGCCTGGCGGCCGCCGGCCGACATCGAGCTCCCTGATCTGTCTGTCGAGCGGGCCAATGGGGACAGCCAGGAGCCGATCCTGAAGCTTCACCACCTCAAGACCTACTATGAACAGGAATCCAAGTCGGTTCTCAGCCTGTTGGGGCTGGGCGAGAAGCAGTATGTCAAGGCGGTGGACGATGTCAGCCTGGAGGTACCGCCGGGCAAGACCATCGGCGTCGTGGGTGAATCAGGCTGCGGGAAGAGTACCCTCGCCAAGACGATTGTGGGGCTCGAGGCTCCGACAGCGGGCGACCTGGAATTTCTCGGCTTTGACATCAAGGAGCCAGTCTTGGGCCGCGACGTCAAGCTGATCGAAGAATTACAGATGGTCTTCCAGAATCCGGATTCGACCCTGAATCCCTCCTACACGGTCGGCGAGCAGGTCGCTCGCCCGCTGAGGCGTTTTCGCACGGTGCCCCCGGACCAGGTGTACGCCGAAGTGATTCGTCTCCTGAACGCGGTGCGCCTGGACCAGGCCTACTACCACCGCTACCCGCGCCAGTTGAGCGGTGGGGAGAAGCAGCGGGTCGGGATCGCGCGTGCTTTTGCCAGCCGGCCCGACCTGGTCCTGTGTGACGAGCCCGTGTCGGCGCTGGACGTGTCGGTGCAGGCTGCCGTGCTGAATCTCCTGATGGATATCCAGCGGAAGCACGGCACAACTATGGTCTTCATCGCCCACGACTTGAGCGTGGTGCGCTTCTTCTCCGACTACGTGGCGGTGATGTATCTCGGTCAGATCGCCGAGATCGGTCCAGCCGAGGCCATCTACGCTCCGCCATACCACCCCTACACGGAGGCCCTGCTCTCGGCCGTACCGATCCCGGACCCCCACGCCGAGCAGAAGCACATCCGGCTGAGCGGTACGGTCCCGAGCGCGGTCAACCCACCGAGCGGCTGTCGCTTTCATACGCGCTGCCCGCGGCGCCAGCAGCTGCCCGACGGAGGCAAGATCTGTGAGGAACAAGTTCCGCCGTGGCGCAACGCCGGTGGGGGCCACCGCATCTTCTGCCACCTCCCCCTTGAGGAACTCCAACAGATCGAACCCGTCGTGATGTAGAGCAAATTGCCAATTTGCCCGACAAGGAAGAGACTCGTTGCCTGTCGGCCTGTCGTGCCGGTTGGTGCTGATCGAACCGGAGGCCCAATTGCCCGGTTGTCCTCGCAATGGAGAGATGTGATGCTCGTCAGGGACTGCATGACTAAACACCCGCTGATGATCGAGCCGACGATGCCGGTCCTCGAGGCGCAGGGATACATGGGGGAGCACGACGTCCGCCACCTGCCGGTCACGGCCGACGGCAAACGGCTCTTAGGCCTCGTCACCCGGCAAACGCTGTTGATTCAACCGGCCAGACTGAGTAGCTTGAATGTCTGGGAGATTACTCGCTACCTGTCCAACCTCAGAGCCGGCGACGTGATGGTGAAGAACGTGATCACCATCCACCCGGATGCGACGGTTGAAGAGGCCGCCCGGCTGATGACCAGGAAGCGGATCGGTTGCTTGCCGGTTCTGGATGAGGGCATCGTGGTTGGCATCATCACCGAGCTCGACCTCATGGCCCAGATGTTACAGTTGTTGGGTGCCCAGTTTGTTGGCCTGCGCGTGACGGTGGAGATCCCTGATCGGTTAGGCGAGTTTGCCAAATTGACCCGGGCCATTGCCGAACGGGGGTGGGGCTTTATCGGGGTTGCGACCTATCCCGCGCCCAGGGCGCAGGATAGGTGGCAGGTTGTCTTCAAGGTGCGGAATGTCGAGCGCGGGGCGCTGCTTGCAGCGCTGGAGCAGATTGAGGATCAGCGCGTCCTGGACGTTCGTGAGTTGTAGCCGGGTCGGTTCATCCATCAACGCGTGCAGCCGGCGACAGCGTGGGCTGCGGGAAGAAACGCGAGGACACGAAATGGCAGGGGAGCGAGTACTCGAGCCACGACGACTCGAACGCGACCGCCGGCGCGCACGCCGTGAGCGCCAGCAGCCGAATATCGTGCCACCCGGGCTCGAAGGAGGCCGGTACAAGCCGCTCAGGGACAAGGACGTGCGACGGATCCACGAGGCGTCACTGGAAGTCCTGGAGCGTACCGGAATCGAAGTGGTGCCGTCCGAGTGCCGCGAGATGTTCCGCCAGGCCGGCGCGCGGCTCGACGCGGAGAACAACCGGCTCTTCATCCCGCGGAGCATGGTCGAGGATGCGCTGGCGACGGCGAGGAACGAGGTCGCCCTTTGCGGCCGCGACCCGAAGCACGATATCGTGCTCGGTGGCCGGCGTGTCTACATGGGGACCGGCGGCGCCGCGATCAAGGTGCTCGATCTGGAGAGTGGGCTCGCTCGGGCGACAACCCTGGCCGACGTGGCACGGATCGGCCGGCTGGTCGATGCCCTGGCCAACATTCACTTCTACCTGCGGGCGTGTGTCGCACAGGACATTCCCCCCGAAAACCTCGACGTCAACACTTACTACGCAGCGCTGGCCAACACCACCAAGCATGTGACCGGCAACTGTTTCTCGGTCAAAACGGTGCGCGAGGTCGGCGAGATGGCGGCGATGATTGCCGGCGGCCGTGAGGCGCTGGCTGAGCGGCCGCTTATCTCGCTCGTGACCTGCTGGACGGTGAGCCCGCTACGCTACGCGCCGGAGACGGTCGAGGTGCTCACCGAGGCCCTGCGGCTGGGACTGCCGGTGTTCCTCTCGTCGGCGCCCCAGGCCGGGGCGACGAGCCCGGCCGCGTTGGCAGGGACCCTGGTGCAGATCAACGCCGAGGAATTGTCGGGCATCACCTATGCCCAGCTTGTCAGGCCGGGCGCGCCGGTCGTGCTGGGCTACGTCCCGTCGGTCTCCGACCTGCGCACCGGCAACTTCGTCGGCGGGGCGCCGGAGTTTGCGTTAATGCACGCCGCGGTCGCCCAACTCGGGCAGTTTTACAACCTGCCGGTCTATAACTCTTCCGGGCTGAGTGATTCCAAGCTCCCGGACATCCAGGCCGGATACGAGAAGGGGATGACCGGCCTCGCCGCAGCCCTCGCCGGTGCCAACTACATTCACCACTCGGCCGGCTTCCTCGAGTCGATGCTGACCGTCGCGTACGAGCAGTACGTCATCGACGATGACATCAACGCGGCGATCATGCGGATGGTGCGGGGGATCGAGGTCACCGACGAAACGCTGTCGGTTGACTTGATCGACCAGGTCTGCCGCGGCGAGGGTCACTACCTGGGCACCCAGCAGAGCCTGGCGCTGATGCATACCGAGTACTGCTACCCGCACACGGCGGACCGTCGCCGCCGCGAGGATTGGGAGGCTGATGGCGGCCTGGACATGCGCGAGCGTGCCCGCCACAGAGCCAGGAATATCCTGGCCAGCCACGTCCCCGAGCCTATCCCGTCCGAGATCGACGCCGCCATTCGGGAGCGGTTCGAGATTCTTTTGCCGAAGGGAGCAGGGAGCAGGTAGCAGGGAGCAAGGGGAGCAGGGAGCAAGGGGAGCAGGG
>DOUV01000433.1:0-6848 GCA_003520455.1 Chloroflexota bacterium
CGTCGAGATCGGCCAGGGTGGCCCGTCGCGCCCGGCCAGGGCTGGCGTCGAGCGCCGCCGGTTGGAAGTGGACCGCATCCAGCCGTGCCAGGTGGCTCTCTTCAGCGCGCGGCACTTCCTCAGGAGCCAGGAGCGCCAGGACGGGTCGGACGTAGCAGTCCATGCCATTGACGTAATGGATGCGCTTCTGGCGCAGCCAGCGTTGGACCATTCGGATGGCGTCACGGTCGTCGTAGGCGAAGGAGCTGTTCGTGCCGTAGCGCATCAGGTGGCCGATGAGTCGGCTGTCTCGGAAGAGGCCGTCGAAGCGCAGGTTGGGTGACTCCCAACCGAAATGCTCGAGGTCAGCGATGGCAAAGATGTTGGCCGGTTCGTCAGCCTTCAACCGAGCCCACAGCGCCTCAGCGTCACGTATTGTGAGGCGCGCCAGACGAAGTGGGGCTGGGTTCATGCACCCTCCTCGGAGTGGACTCCCGCCCACCGCGCGAAATTCCGCAGGATGCGCAAGCCTACATCCTGGCTCTTCTCCGGGTGGAATTGGATCCCGACGACGTTCCCGCGGCCGCAAACACTGGCGAACTCAACCTCGTAGTCGGTCGTGGTCAGCACGAGGTCGGGGTCGTCCGGTTCCGGGTAATACGAGTGGACAAAATAGGCGTAGTCGCCTTCGCGGACGCCGGCCAGCACCGGATGTCCGCGCCGGGGATGAATCTGGTTCCAGCCGATGTGCGGCACTTTGTGACTGATCTCGAAGCGGCGCACGCGGCCGGGGAAGATGCTCAACCCCTCGTGGGTACCCATTTCCTCGCCAACCTCGAACAGCACTTGCAGGCCTACGCAGATGCCGAGCAGCGGTTTGCCGCCCATGGCCGCCTCCTTGATTGGGGCAATCAGGTCGCGCGCGCGGAGGGCGCTCATCATATCGCCAAACGCGCCAACCCCCGGCAGGACGATGACGTCGGCCGCGCGTAGCTCGGCCGGATCGTCCGATATAGGCGCGACGACACCGACGGCCTCGAAGGCCTTCTGGACACTGCGGATATTGCCCGCGCCGTAGTCTACAATTACCAAAGCTCTCCAGGCCGTCATTGCACCTTCCAACGTTCGGCTCCTACTCGATCAGCCCCTTCGTGCTAGGTACTTCGCCTGCGCGCCGCTCGTCGAGGGCGACCGCTGCCCGGAGCGCCTGGCCGAGGGCCTTGAAGATGCCCTCGATGATGTGGTGAGTGTTCTGCCCGGCCAGCACCTGGACGTGCAGGGTAAGCCCGGCGTTGGCGGCCAGCGCCCGCAGGAATTCGGGCACCAACTCGGTGTCGAACGTGCCCACTTTGGCGGCCGGCAACGCACCCTGGAAGACGAGCAGACCCCGGCCGCTGAAGTCGCAGGCGGCCAGCGCCAGGGCCTCATCCATAGGGACGATCGCGTGGCCGTAGCGACGGATGCCCGCCTTCGCGCCGAGCGCCTGCGCGAAGGCCTTGCCCAGGGCAATGCCGACATCTTCGACCGTGTGGTGATCGTCGATCTGATAGTCACCGTTGGCCGTCACGGCCAGGTCGAAAAGACCGTGCACCGCGACGTGGTGGAGCATGTGGTCGAAGAAGCCGACACCTGTCGCGATATCCGTCCGGCCATGCCCGTCCAACTCCAGGGTGAGCTCGATCCGGGTTTCGTTGGTGCGCCGCAATATCGTCGCGGCTCGCGGGTTCTGGCTCATAGAAACAGTTGCAGGTTGAACGTTGGAAGGTTGTAAAGGCGCACGGCCGGCGCCCCTTCAACCTTCGATCTCCCAACCTTACACCATGTTAGCGGTCCCGCCCAGGAATGTAAATCTTCGGTGGCTCACCGGTGGGCTGGGCGGTCTGGTCAGGAGTGAGGATCCCGCTGCTCTGTCGCCCACGTGCCGGACTGCTCGTGCCCTCAACCGCAACCTGAACCTCGTCCTCGATCTGGCGCAGGGCCGCCACCAGGTTCTCACCTGCACCCTGCGCCTCGACGTCGTCCGCGATGCTCTGGAGCAGCTCGAGGAAGCCGGCCGGGTTGTAGGTCTGGAGCGCCTCCTGGAGCAGAGCTCGACGCTCCGCCAGGTCGGTTGTCTGGAGCAGTTGGTTGATGAGTTGAAGCTCCGGTCGCAGCCGCGCCTGCAGCCTCGTGATGATATCGTGGTAGATCCTCGTGAGGACCTCGACCACGTCCTCGCGCTTCTGTTCCTGGGCGGCCTGGATATTCGCCGACAGCACGACCAGGAAGGCCTCGTCAAGCTCGTCGATCCGCTCCTCGATCGCTGCGTCCATGTCGTCAGCCTGGAGAATCCCGCTCAACTGGGCGCTGGCACGCTCCATGGCTTCTTTGGCCTGCTGATCCATCTCGTCGGTCAGAGCCACCAACCGGGAGCGGAGGCTCTCCAGCGCGGCACGCTCCTCGCCGGTGGCCTCGTCCAGTTTGCTGCTCAGGTGCAGGAAGAAGCTGTAATCGAGCAGCGGCCGGTTGGCGGCGACGGCGCTGTGCAGGCGCTCCGGCGGGAGGTGGCGTAACGTGTCGATCAGCTCATCAAAGGTCGCCTCGCCGTCGAAGTCGGGGATCTGGTCCTGGCTGAGACCGGCGAACTGGATGAGTTTCTCTCGCAGGGTCGTGTAGCGCTCGACGCTTTCCTCGTCGTGTTGTTGCGCGGCCGCCTCGATCGTAGCGCTGACCAGGAGCAGCAATTCGTAGCCGATCTTGTCCTTGTTCTCTTCGACCAGCGCCTTTAGCTTTTCGTCGCTGCCGACATACTCGGCCAGAGTGCCGATCAGCTTGATGAGTTCGGTCTGTTGCCGAATCGCCTCGCGACTGATGCCGTCGGCCTCCAGAATCTGCTCCGCCAGGCCCTGGAGTGAGATAGCTCGGGTGGGCGGCTTCAGCAGGTAGCCCTTGCGCTGTTGGGGCGGCGTGGCGTTGAGGACGGCGTTGGTCATCTCGGCCACGAGCCGCTCTTCCTGCTGGGCCGGGAGGTTGAGGCCCATCGGGATGTAGAGCAACAGGAGCTCTTTGTTCGGATCGTGGTAGAGGAGGGGCGCCTGGAGTGCACCGACGGCCCCGCAGGCCGGACATTGGAACGCATTGAGCGCGCCTGCGAGGAGGGTCTCTTTGAGATCAGGTTGCGCGGCAGCGTCTACAATGTTGTAGACCTGAGCTGTAATTGGAGTGCCGCAACTTGGGCACTGAATCTGTGCGCGTGTGGGTGCAAAAGCCATGAATTGAGTTCCTTTTCCACTTTACGATGGGAATCGTTCGAGCAGGAATGGCGAGGCCGTAACTCGCAAAACGTGGTGGCGCTTCGAGCGGGGTAATTTCGGGCCCCACTCAGCGCGAGGTGCCGCTCACCATTCATCCAGAAGTATAGGATTGAGGCGTCGATTCTTGAGCTCACCGTCCTTCGTTGAGATTGCAACGGATTGGGCTCGAACCGAGAAAGGTGAAATGGAACGACGATGTCTCGAGAAATCTTCACGTTTCACGCATCACGCTCCGGAGGGTTTCGACCAGCAGCCGGTTCTGCTCGGGCGTCCCGACGCTGAGGCGAAGGTGCCCGGCGAGCCCCGGGTAGTGGCTGACGTCGCGTACCAGGATGCCCTCGCGCTCGAGCAGAGCGTGAAAGACAGCGGCGGGATTGTGTCGCTCGAAGCGGACCAGGAAAAAGTTAGCCGCGCTCGGATAGACGTGCAGGTCCGGGATCGTCTGGAGCTGGTGTGAGAGCCACTCCCGCCCGGCCTTGATGCGGGCCATCTCAGCCGCGAAAGGGGCCGGGTTGTCCAGGGCCACCACGGCGGCGGCCTCACTGAAGCTGTTCAGGGCGTAGGGCAGCTTGGCTTTGTGGATCTCCCTCGCTACCTCGGGCCGCGCGATGGCATAGCCGACCCGCAGCCCTCCCATTGCCATCGCCTTGCTGAAGGTGCGAAGGATCACCACGTTGCTGAACTCGTCGAGCAGACGGGCGCAGTCCTGGTTATCGGCGAACTCGCGGTAGGCCTCGTCGATGATGACCAGCGCCCCGCTCTCCGCGACGACGCGGCGAACCTCGTCGAGCGGGTACGCGGTGGCGGTCGGGTTGTTGGGCGTGCAGAGAATGACCACCCTGGCCCGGTGCGCCTGGGCGCGCTTGATCACCTCGAGAGGCGGGAGCGCGAAATTGTCGGAGGGATGCATCTGGATCTCGTGGACCACGGCGCCCATGACGCACGAAATCAGCTTGTAGAGGCTAAAGGTTGGCACCGGCAGAATCACCCCGTCACCGCGCGTAAGGGTCACGGCCAGGGTGACATAAATCAACTCATTCGAGCCGTTGCCCACCAGCACCTGCTCGGGTGCGACGTCGTTGTGGGCCGCGAGCTTCGCGGTGATCTCCACCAGGTCGAAATCGGGATAGCGAGCCCAGTCTTGACAGGCCACCCGTTCCCACACCTTCTGCTTCAGTTCCTCCGGGTAGCCGAACGGATTCTCATTCTGGTTCAGCTTGTGCTGGTAGGCATACGGGTGCAGTGTGTAGGCCGAGAGAACCCGCACTTCGGGTTTGATGAGATCAAGGCCGTTGACGATGTTGGAGCGATCAGTCATGTGATGGTCCATTTTTGTCCTGAAGTGTGCAATGCCATCGTCCTGTCGGTAGGGCTCCTCAGTTGATGCACCGCGTTTCACGTTCTACTTCACCGCTCGCAGCAACTGCCACCGTTGGTCTTCGTGGAGCACTGTGACGTTGCCGAAGTGGTGGCCGATGATCTCTCCGTAGTTGACGCGGAGATTGCGATTCGCCACGAGCCAGAAGGTGCCCTCTCGGACCAGCAAGCGGTGCGCGTCCTTGATAAACTGCCGGGCCACCACGTAGTCAACACCGTGGCCCTGGTGAAAGGGTGGGTTGGTGACGACGACGTTGTACTGGCGCCGCACGGCCTCGGTCGCATCGCTGAAGAAGACCGCGGCGTTCGCAACGCCGTTGACGCTGAGCGTGCGCCGGCTGGCTTCCACGGCTGCCACCTCAGCCTCCACTAAATCGGCCCGACCCTGCGGGGCCAGGCGTGCAGCGACCAGGCCAATGATACCATAGCCCGCCCCCAAGTCGAGAATGTGGGCGGCGGGCTCGACCACCAGATGCTCCAGGAGGAGCGCTGTGGCCGGATCGAGGCGATCCCAAGAGAAGATCCCGGGTTTGGTCACGACGCGCCAGCTTTGCCCGCGCACGGTCACCGTCATCTCTCGGAACGTGTAGTAGTCCTCGTCATCCAGGTCAGCAAGGTTCAGACCGCCCTCAGGGTTGATGGCCTGCAACAGGCGGTGGCCCTTGCGGTAGGCGACCACGTTCATTGTGCCGATGGCCCGCCCGACCCGTTTCGCCGCCGATTTGATCCCCTCGTCGTTGCCACCTGCCAGGTAGAAGCGCCCACCGGGGACGAGCAGGTCGCCAGCATCCCGGATCAGCCGGTTCACGGCTGCTTTGCCCTTGGGGAGGGTGGCCAGGAGAACATCATAGCGCGTGCCCCGCTCGTACGCAGCCCCACAGAGATCGCTGACGAAGACGTTGGCATTATCAATGGCGTGATCCTCAAGATTGCGCCGGGTCGCGGCCAGAACGGCGGCGTGGCTGCAGAGCACGTCGACATGGCCCGCGTCGGCCTGCCAGGCCGTCGCCAGGCTGAGGGCGCCGCTGTTGGGCTCCAGCACCAGCACCCGATCTTCGGGCTCGATCGTCGCTTCGTCCACGAGAAGCCCTGGCGCCGGGCCGAGCGGGTCGCTATCTGGCAGGCCGGTGCGCATCAGGATGGTGACATCCTCTTCCAGCAGTGTCAGTTCGGCGGCGTACCACTCGTAGTAGTCAGGCTGTAGTTCAGGCATGCTCTTTTCCTGAGACAGAGCGGCAAAAGAGACTGCCCATCCGCTCGATGGGCAGTCTCTCACATGGACTGTTGGGACGGCAGAGCCTCGGAGTGCTGCACGTCCGCGAATGGCTAAGCCTTTCCCAAATTTGGAGCGAGTTCGCTACGTGACGAGTCTGGCGTTAACCGTCATCTCTTCCAATCCTGGCTGGAGCAGCCGGGAGATGGGACAGATATTCTTCGCCTCTTCGGCTTTGTCCTTGAACGTCGCGTCATCGACATCGGGCACTCGGCCCTCGGTGTCGAGATGGATTTTCGTAATCGTCGGGGCATCCCGGCCCATGTCGAGCGTGAGCGTCGCCGTGGTGCGGATCTCCTCTGGCGGAGTCCCCGCACCGCTCAAAAGACCTGAGAGCTGCATGCTGAAGCAGGACGCATGCGCCGCCGCAACCAACTCTTCGGGGTTGCTGCCGGCGGCATTTTCAAAGCGGGAGGGAAAGGTGATGGTGACGTTTTGAATCGCACCACTTCCGGTCGATGCCGTACCGGTGCCAGTTCTGAGGTCACCGCGCCAGGTACCAGTCGCGTGCCGCTTGAGTTCAGCCATACGTCAGTCTCCTCTCAAACATCGCGAAGGCCTCGAGCCTTCGTCTTCCGGGGGTGAAATGGATCGCTCACTGGGTCATGTACCAGGCAGTATAGCAGAGATGACGCGCAGGTTCAAAAGAACTCGCTCAAATTGACGCACGGTCCGCAGGGTGGGCGAGGGCACTCTCCTTACCCACCCATCCAACACCCTGTCCCACCACGAGCAATGGCATCAATTGCTCGGGCGTCGCCTGCCCGGTTTCAATCGCCACTCAGGCAGTCCCCCGCTCCCGGGAGGATCTGGGAACAAGAGGGACTCGCTGCTACTCGCCAGTACTCTCGCGCATGACAGGGAGCCAGGCCTGATCCTGGTGGCGAATTGGTGCGCGTGGCGGGGTGCCTGTTTGTAGTGCGCGC
>DOUV01000433.1:6884-11927 GCA_003520455.1 Chloroflexota bacterium
AGCGCGCTAAAGCGCGCACTACGAGCCGCTCGCCCTCCCGGAAGGCGCTTTCGCCAACAGGATCCGGCCTGTATCGAAGTACAGGGCTGAAATCTGTCCCTTTGAATAGACAGGGAATGTCCTCCTGCCCGAGGCGCCAACCCTTCTATCGAGCTATCGTTCTCTTGTGCAAAATTGCTACGGATTCGATCAAACATCTGGAAGAGCCGGGTCGAGGGGCATCGCGCGCGACTGAGCCGCACGCGATACCTTGTCCTGGGATGATTGAAAATGGGGCACTGTTTTGCGTTGTCGTGCCAACTCGTGGCGCGCGCCGCGAATTGACGCCCCCTCCTGAGATAGTATCGAAAGGAAGACGGCCATGACGACTCTAAAATCTCGCACGGCTCTGATTACCGGCGCGTCCCGCGGGCTCGGCCTCGCGCTCGCCCGTGCGCTTGCGCGGCGGGGCTGGACACTGATTCTCGATGCTCGCGGCGCCGAGGCGCTCGACGCGGCGCGTGACGAGCTGGCAGATCTCACGACGGTGATCGTCATTCCCGGCGATGTGACCGAGGCGTCTCACCGCCAGGCCCTCCGCGAAGCCGTACAGCGCGCCGGGGGCCTGGACGTGCTGGTAAATAACGCCAGCATCCTCGGTCCCAGCCCGCAGCCACCCCTGCTGGACTACCCTCTCGATGTGCTCGAGCAAGTGTACCGCACCAACGTGATCGCGCCCTTGGCGCTCATTCAGGCACTTCAGCAGACGTTCAAGCCTGGGACCAGGGTGATCAACGTAACCAGCGATGCGGGCATCGAGGCCTACCCGGGCTGGGGTGGGTACGGCTCGAGCAAAGCCGCGCTCGAACAGCTCTCGGCAGTGCTCGCGGAGGAGAACCCTTCGCTGCGCGTCTACTGGGTTGACCCCGGTGACATGCGCACGCAGATGCACCAGGAGGCGTTCCCCGACGAGGACATCAGCGACCGGCCGCTTCCGGAGCAGAGCGTACCCGGCCTGCTGGCACTACTCGAAGGGGATCTGGCCAGTGGCCGGTATACGGCTCAGGGACTGACAGTTGAAGCGTGAACGTTGAAAGTGAAGACAATTGGGTGAGAAGTTTCCTATGATTCCGAATGTCTCGACAGCAAACAACCTTGCGCTGAGGAGCCTTTCCGGGTCTGGCTTTTCGATGAGTTGGGCGCTCGACTTTGACCTGCCGCCGGAGCTCGAGGCGAGCGAGCCGCCCGAGGTGCGTGGCCTTGCCCGCGACGAGGTGCGCCTGATGGTCTCGTACCGTGCGGACAACCGCCTGGTCCACACCCGGTTCCGCAACATCGGGGCCTTTCTGGACCCCGGTGATGCCGTCGTCATCAACACGAGTGGCACGTTGAACGCGGCGCTTGCCGCCACGCGCAGCGACGGTACGGCGCTCGAGCTCCACCTCTCGACCCACCTCCCGGCGGATCTCTGGATCGTGGAGGTTCGCCGGCCGAGTGAGACGGCAACCAGGCCATTCTACGACGCCGAAGCGGGTGAGACGCTGGTCCTGCCCGATGGTGGGGCAGTCACGCTGCACGTGCCCTATCTCCAGAACCGGTCTGTGTCGTCGAGCGGACCGACGCGGCTCTGGATCGCGACCCTGCGCCTGCCCTTGCCATTGGGCGAGTACCTGGCCCACTACGGCTTCCCGATCCGCTACAGCTACGTGAAGCAGGCCTGGCCGTCGAGCTACTACCAGACGGTCTACGCCACCGAGATTGGCAGCGCCGAGATGCCCTCGGCCGGCCGGGCCTTCACCCCGGAGCTCATCACCGGCCTCATAGCCAGGGGGGTACGGATCGCGCCTTTGATCCTTCACACCGGCGTGGCCAGCCTGGAGGATCACGAGCCGCCCTATGAGGAGTTCTACCGCGTCCCGCTCGAGACCGCTCGGGTCGTCAACGCGTCCCGGTCGGCGGGCAGGCGCGTCGTGGCCGTCGGGACCACTGTCGTGCGCGCCCTCGAGACCGTCACCGACGAGGAGGGGACAACTCACCCCGGTGAGGGCTGGACCTCTCTGGTCATCACGCCCCAGCGCGGTCTACGGGCCAGCAACGCGCTGCTGACCGGTCTCCATGAGCCCCGCGCTACCCATCTGGCGATGCTGGAAGCGCTTGCCGGACGCGAGCATCTCCAGCGTACCTACGCCGCAGCGCTGCGAGAGGGCTACCGCTGGCACGAGTTCGGCGACTTGCACCTGATCTTGCCCTGATAGTGACGCGCGTCGCTGTACCGGTCGAAGTGATCGAATCGGGAGATCGCCAATGGCTGACCACGGACTGCCGCGAGAGAGGGCGGCAGCCGTGGTCGGTGTCTGAGAGAGAGGTACGACGCGCTCCTGAGATTGGGAGCGCGCCGGCAGGGAAAGAGTTGCGGCGGGGCGTAGGCCGGGTCGCCGGTAAAGACGTAGCCACTGTAGTCAATCGGGTAGATTGTCCACGTCTTACCAGCATCGAACGTCACGTGCGCCCGCGACGAAGTATGAAAAGCGAGCAAACGACGATGTTGAGTCGCGCGTGCAGCACATAATCGCCGGCAATTCAGGTCTGACCAGAGTATCAGAATAAGAGAATCGGCGTCAATCCCGTCGCCCGAGGCTCGTGAGAGGCACGCTCATCCTGCAGGGCCTGGAAGACTCGTCAGAGGGCCGGGATCGGGCCCACAGTTGGTCATGCGGGCGGGACGGGCTGTGGGTTGGTATCAGCCTCGCAGGCGCTCGAGGGTGACAGCGGCGTTCAAGCGATGCTCCTGGTCGCGCTCGGGTTCACCCTTACCGAAGTAGGGCATCACCCCAAACCGCGGCCAGGCGGCCTCGAAGTCCTCGCCGCGGGCGAGCGCGTCGTGGGCGATGGTCCGAAGTGCCTGCAGGTAGGTGCGGTCGCTCGCGATTTGGGCCCGAATGACGGCGGCTCCGTGCAGGACCAGTCCATGACCGGGCACCACCGTCTTCACCTGCCGGGCCGCCACAAGGCTCTCGATCCGCGCCAGGGAGGCAAGGTGGAGGTCAACGTGTTGCATCGGCATGGGCAGCTCGAGGGGGTCGAGCATGTCGCTGCTGAAGAGGGTGCGCTCGGCCGGCAGCCAGAGCCCGAGCGCATCCCCGGCGTGACCGGGCAGGTAGACGAGTTGGCCGCTGAGTTCGCCCACGGTGAGCGTGGCGCCGTCGTCGAGGTGGTCGGTGATGGGCAGAGGCGCAAACGTGGAGGGCAGTGCGAAGCCGTACTCGGCGTAGAGCGTGGGCGCCGCAGTCTCCAGGGGCTCGTCGCTGTGGACAAGCCAGGCCTCGAACGAGGGATGGGCGATGCGGCGCGCCGCCGGCCAGCGTCCGGTACCGAGAATGTGGTCCCAGTGGTGGTGGGTGAGGAGCAGTGCCGTGACGCTCGCATCCGGCGCTGCCACGAACTCGGCGATTGCCTCGATCTCGTCGGGAAGCACGCCCGGGTCGATCAGCAGGGCCTCGCCTGCGCTGATGATGACACCGCTGGTCATCGCCGCGGCGGCGCGGCTGGTGAAAACGGTGGTATGCGGGGAGAGCGGTTGAGCTGAGGGACCTTTGATCATACCGACTGTTCCCGTCCCGCCCCCACGACGCCCGCGGCCCGCAGTGCCGCAATCTTCTCCAGGGGGTAGCCCAGCAGATCGCACAGAAGCGCCTCGGTGTGCTGTCCCAGCAGCGGCGGCGGCTCGACCGGGTCGTCCACGCCGGCCACCTTAATGGGGTTGCCCAGCATCGGCAGATCGCCGATCAAGGGGTGCCCGACCTGGATCACCATATTCCGCGCCGCGAGTTGTGGGTTGCTCAGGACCTGGTCCACCGTGTTGATCGGCCCGGCGGGCACGCCGGCCGTTTCCAGCCGGGCGAGCCAGTCGGCCGTTGTGCGAGTGCGAAAGAGCTCTGAGAGAATCGCGAGCAACTCTGACCGGTTCTGCAGGCGCCGGTCGTTGCGGGCAAAGCGAGGATCGTTCTCCAGATCGGGGCGCTCCAGCACCTGGCAGAGCGCTTGCCAGAATTTTTCGACAAACACGGCGATCACGAGATGACCATCGGCCGTCGCGAACGCGCCGTAGGGCACGACGGATTGGTGGTGCGACCCGGCGGGCTGGGGCACGGGGCCTCCGGCCAGGTAGTACTGAGCGACGTAGGTCAGGAGGGCCGTGAGGCAATCCAGCAACCCGAGATCGATGCGACAGCCCTCGCCCGTGCGCTCCCGGGCGTAGAGCGCGGCCGTGATCGCCTGCACGGCGACCATGCCTCCGGCCAAATCCCCCAACGGAATTCCCATCCGCACCGGCGTCCGCCCCGGCTCGCCCGTGATACTCATCGAACCACTCATGGCTTGCAGCACCAGATCGAAGGCCGGGTGCTGAGCATACGGGCCGGTCTGGCCGAAGCCGGAGATGGAACAGGCGATGATTCGGGGATTGAGCCGGCGCAAGGTCACGTCATCGAAGCCGAGGTCAGCGATCACCCCCGGCCGGTAATTGTCGTAGACCACATCGGAGACGCGCACGAGATCGGCGAAGACTTCCTTGCCGGCGGGATGCTTCAGATTCAGCGTCAGGCTCCGCTTGTTGCGGTTGATACTCAGGAAGTAGGCGCTCTCACCGGCCAGGAAGTGGGGTGGCATCTGGCGGGTCGGATCCCCGCGCCCGGGTTCCTCGATCTTGATGATCTCAGCTCCGAGGTCCCCGAGTTGCAGGGACCCGTAGGGGCCGGCAAGAAACCGGGTGAGGTCGAGAACACGGACACCAGAGAGCAGTGGGCGCATGATGATTCCTTCATAGGTCTGTTGGATGGGATTGGGAAGCCGTGCGGGCCTACCCGACGTATCGGGCCGTACCGGTGAGCTTCCCGGTGTTACTGCAAAGTTGGGGAACGACTCGGTTTGGCATGGCCCCGAAAGGGTTTTCCGTACCGAGTCGGGCCGTTCCACGGATGTCTGCTCTTGAACGGTGGGTTAGAACTCTGCAACGGCGGGGATAATCTCACGGCCGAACGTTTCGAGCGGTGCGATCTCGTGCGC
>DOUV01000433.1:11996-12237 GCA_003520455.1 Chloroflexota bacterium
CCGCCTCGGCGAGCGCCCGGCAGCTCGCAATCACTTGCGATGGGGTCGAGCCTCCGGGTGCCAGACTCACCATGCCTAACGCCGTGCGCTCGATCTCGTCGTAGGGTCTGCCGAAATCCTCGCAGTGATGTTTCAAGACCTCGAGCTTCTTGCGGATGATATCGGGGCCCGCCGCCACCGAGAGGTTACAGGCATCGGCATAACGGGCGACCAGCCGGAGCGTCTTCTGCTCGCCCATACC
>DOUV01000747.1 GCA_003520455.1 Chloroflexota bacterium
CGGGGCCTTCGGCATGGGCCAGGCCGGCCAGCGTGGCCGCAGCCAGGCAGAGGACGGTGAAGAGTGCTGCGCGGACCCGCATGAGCTAGCCCTCGTCCGCCCGCATGAGCATGGGCAAATACAGATGGCTCGTCACGTCGCCAAAGTGAACCGTCACGGGGTAGGCAGACGAGACCTGGACACTGACCTCATTCGGGGTAGTACTCACGTAACCGGGCGGATCAGTCTCACTGACCATCATGGTCGTGGGGTCCTGAGGCAGCGTGATGTTGAAAAAGGTGTAGCTACCATCAGCGGCGCTGGTGGTTGTGCTGAGCACGGCATTATTCTGGCGCAGGGTGATGGCGACACCCGCGATGCCGGGCTCATCCGGGTCAATGGCCTGATCCTGATTGCGATCCTCCCACACGCGCCCCTGAATCCGGCCCGTTCCGGGGGCGGTGGTCGGCGTCGCGGTCGGTGTCACGGACTCGGGACGAAACCCCAGCGGGACGTCAAACGTCCCGCTTCCTCCAAGCAAAACCCCCCAGATGGTGGGGCTGGTGGCTTCCATCCCGGCCGGGACAGTGACCAACAAGCGATACTGCCCTTGAACGAGCGTCCAGCAGATGCGACCGTCGCCGGCGGTCACACCGTCGGCCACAGCACTCCCATCGCTGTGGCGCTGCACGCTCGCGGCCACGCCCGGCAGGGTCGGCTCGCCCTCATCCTGGCGGCCGTTGCCATTGGTATCGCTGTACGTGTGCAGGCAGAGGGTCGCAGTCGGTCCGGTGGGCGTTGCGGTTGCGGTCGGTGTCGCCGTAGAGGTGGGAGCGACGGGCGAAGCTGTCGACGTGGGCGTCGGCGTGGCGGTTCCACCGGGGGAAGCCGGGCTCACCCAGAACTTGTTGTCGAACTTGATCAGATCCGTGGTCGACGGGCGCACGAACTGAATCCAGTTCGCCGCCTTGACGATACCACCGCTGCCTGATTGCGCGCCGAGGCTGGTCCAATTGGGGTCGTTCATCACGATGTTGTAGTAGGTGAAATCGGCCCCACTCCCGACAACGTAGGTCAGGTTGTACTTGCCGGCATCGGGGCCAGAGTTGGTCGGGTTCGTGCGCAGGAACGAGCCGAGATCAGTGGCGCTATATGAACCGTAGAGCGTGACTGTCACCTCGGCCTGGGGGTTGGTCGCATCGTAGGGTGACGCGTTGTAGACGAACCCTCGGAACGCCCGCGTGAACGTCTCCGGCGTCGGCGAGGGGGTGAGCGTGTGGGTTGGCGTTGGCGTGTTCGTCGCCGGCGGCGGCATGTTGGTCGGGGTGGGGGTGGGGAGGGCGCTGGGATAATTCAGGTCCAGATTCGTGTTGGTGCTCTCCTGCCACGTGGGAGTAGAGGGAGTGAGATTTTGGATCTGGCCTCCGTAGCTTAATCGAAAGGTGATTTGGTCTCCGGTTTGTGCTTGGCAAGGATCAGTGGAGCCAGGAGTAGTATCCTTCCCTCTTACATCAATAACATATTGACCGGGGGTCGAGATCGTCGTTTGACCACAGTCGGTATTACGCACGATGGCCCGGAGAACAGCACCAACAGGTACAGGAATACCACCGGCTGAGATGGAACCGTAGAAATGGTGGGGGTCGGGTGGAATTGCGAAAGCATTCTTGGTGGCAGCCAGCAGAAGAAGCAGCGCGGCGACCACCAGGCTCACGCTTGTGCGTTTGATCAGTGGCATACGTTCCTCAATCAGTAAAGTTGAGCGTGCAGCTCTGGGAGGCGTAGACCCAGTAGCCGTAACCAGGGCGCAGGTCGGTCAAGTCGTTAGCGTAGCCGGGCAGCGAGGCATCCCAGATTTTCCAGGGATCGCCCGTGTCGTCGGCCTGGTAGCCGTAGACCTTCGTGATCTTGCCGCTGCACCCCGCCAGGGCCGTCGTCAGCGGCATGGCCGTGCGGCGCGGGTAGCCGATCAAGCTGGCCCCCGGCAGCAGCGTCACTGTGGTGGCCAGCAGACGCTGCCCGGTCAACCGGAGCGTCGTATCGCCCGTCGCGTACAGCCAAAAACCGCGCCCAACCTCGAGCTTCTGCAAATCGTTGGCGTAGTCGGGCAACGATTGGTCCCAGACCTTCCAGGGATCGGTGGCGTCATCGGCCTGATAACTGTAGATCTTTGAGTACTGTCCCGAGATCGAACTCAACGCCGAGGGCACATCCGTCGCATCCACTTTCACCGGCAACGACACCAGGTTCGCCCCGGTTTTCAGCGGCACGTCCACCGAGAACGTCGTCTGGCACGGCGTCAGCCACTCAGGAGCGGGATAACTCCTGGTATTGAGCTCGAAGGCATCAAACTTGGCGCCCCGATCCTGGCTGATAATCGTCCAGGTATGGACGCCCTGGCTGAGCTGCACCGCGATCGGATTGCTGGTGGTGCGGTCGCGCACGATCTCCCAGTGCCAGCCATTGGTGCCGAGCTGCCAGCGCTTCACGTTGCCGGTCTGCCCGGCCGGGCGGTCGAAGACGATCTGGTAGTCGTTGTTGCTCCAGTCGCTCGCCCACACCCGCGCCCACAGGTAGTAGACGCCCCCGGTGGGGATGAAGGCGCTGAGGGTGAGCTCGCCGCCGGCGTCGGGACGATCGGTGACGTAGGCACAGCTCGAGACCGAGGTGTCTTGCTCGCGGTGCATCCCGCCACTGAGAGTCGCCTCCTCAGCCTCGCGCTGGCTGTCGGAGGGCGGCAGCGTCCCGACGGGCGTCGGTGTGGGCGCGTTGCTGAGGTTACGCATGTAATCGCGAAAGTTCTCACCGAAGACCGTCATCTGGTGTGTGCTCGGGTCGAAGAGGCCGCCGTTCCAGCCCTCGGTCGTGTTCTGCAATTTCGGCGGCGAGTTGAGGCTGAACCATTGCCAGCGTTGGACCAGGCGGCAGTCGTCGGCCGGCATCCCGAGCGTGCAATCCCTGGTGAAGTAGAAATAGTTGAACGTGTTGGTCATGTAGCGGTTCACCCGGTCGGCGGTGAACCCATCCCAGGGCGCCTGGAGAATCCCGTACTCCGAGATGATCAACGGCGTGTTTTGGAGGCTGTGATCCTTCATCCACTGGCGGATGCGCCCGACATGGTCGCGCACCAGGTCCATATTGTCGTTATCCTGGGCCGTGTACGTGCGGCCGAGGGTCGAGGTCTCAAAACCGCGCGGCAGCCCGGCACCCCACTCGCCGTACACCTCGCGGACCATCTGGTTGTGGAAATTGACCACGTCCAGCGGCATCGGCGCGCCGTAGCGGCCCAGGTAGGCATCCCAGACGGCATTAAGATAGGCGATGCGCACCGGCGTTCCTTGCACGAGAGCCCCGTTCGCCACCCGCGCGCTCGGATCGACACGCTTGATCAGCTGGTAGAGATCGTGGTAGACCGTGGCATAGCCCTGAACAATGTACGGTCGCCCCGACTGGTCGGTGTAGGTCGTGTCATCGGCCGGGCGATAATCACAATCGATCCAGGAACAGTCGGGCTCGTTGCCGATCAACCAGAGCGCGCCCGGGTTGAGCTGAACCGTACGGGTCAGGTTGAGCGTGTTGGTGGGGTACCAGGTCTCGCGCACCCGAATCAGTTGGGCGTACTCCATGCCGGTGGCCGGCGGGCGATCGCGCGTCGTCCAATCCGCCCACCAGCCGACGCCCACCGTCTGGTAGTCGTAGTCGCTGATCTCACCAAACTGCCGGTCCAGGCCGATCCCAAAGCGCCAGGCGTCGGGATGTTTGCCCGAGGCGACGGTCGGCGTCTGCCAGGCCGAAGGCGCGGCGCCCGGAAGACTCTGTGGCGCGCCGAGGACGCCGCCTTGGGCGCCAAAGAAGACCAACAGCGCCAGCGTCAAGGTGAGGGTAGCCGGTAGCCACTGCCGGAGCGAGGTCGAACGCGGGGCCGGTGGCGGATTCGTCATGGTCCAACTCTCTCAACGGGTCAGCAGGGTCGCAGAATCAGCGCCGCGCCGATAGGCAACTGCTGGCCGAGCGCGCCGCCTCCATCGAGCCGGCTAACGGACAAGAACTGGGATGTACAGGTGATCCTGGGCAGCACCAAACTCAACCGAGACCTGGGTCGCCGGCAAGACCACCAGGGCAGTTGTGTTGGGCGTCGTCCAGCGGTAGCCGCTGCGGTTCGTCGCCTCGACGGTGTAGGAACGGCCGGATTCGAGGCTGGAGAAGCAAGCCCGACCCGGACCATCCTGCTCATCCTGCCCCGTGGCCTTGACGGCGACTTGCTGCCCCTGCTCGTTGCGCAGGCGAATCGTGACCAGATCGAGGGGCGGTTCGAACTCATTATAGAGCCCATCGCGGTTGAGATCGTTATAGACGAACACACAGC
>DOUV01000993.1 GCA_003520455.1 Chloroflexota bacterium
GGGCACGCTGGGGGTCGGATGAATGTGGAACGATGCAACAGCGCGCTTCAGACCGCTGAAGCGGTTCCTACGAACCATGGCCCCACCTCCACAACGACGATGTGACTGATGGTCTATGGAGAGGTTCTGGGCTGGCTCGATCACTCGGGCCTCTCAGCGGTCCTTGACAGCGTCCCAGATCGCATCTGGATGCTTGCCGGCGACCAGGAGCAACACCCGGGCCGGCCCCTCTGGGACCCGCCGGCCCTGCTCCCAGTTCTGCAGCGTCCTCACGCTGATGCCCAGCAATCTGGCAAACTGAGTCTGCGACAGCCTCTGCCGCTCGCGAATCGCCTTCACGTCGAGGGGCTGGACTGTGAACTCACGCGACGGGGCAACCTCCCCGCGCAGGATTCTGCCGCCCTCGCGCACGCTCTCCACCAGCTCAGCAAACAACTCGTCATTCACCTGTATTCCTCCTCGACAATCGTTCGCAGATTGCAGGGCGCGATAATCCTCATCGGGAAGTAGCGCCGACAATCGCCGGGTGAAGATTGAAGTTTCGATGATGACCATCTTGTCGCAGCGCTAATCGCGAATGGTGCGCCAGTGGCATATGCCCGAACTATACGTCATTGGCGCACTGCCGTCGAGTGTGCCATGCTTTCCCTGCGGTTGACAGCGCCACGTGGGATTTGCTGCCGAACCCCACTCCAACTGCTCGGCGAGCGCCTGGCCCTGCCGCCGTTGCTCGGCGGCGCGTTGATCCTCAGCGGGGTGTTCGCGCTGTGGTTCGCGGACCAGGTCGAGGCGAGAACCGGAGGTGGTTGCGGCGGGAGGCCCCTGGATCACGAACGGCGCGAAAGTACGCGAAAGGCACGAAAATGAACGGCCGTTTTTCGTGCCTTTCGTGCTCTTCCGCGCAGTTCGCGATCCAGATACCCTCGTTGGCCGCCAGCTGGCTGTCTGGGTGCCGGATCGGTTGGGAATGCCCGATCGAAGCGATGATCAACGACGAGGCGAGGCCGCGAGGGCCTCGCCCCGTTGCTGCTATGTGGGTGCTACTGACTACTTCTTGTGGATGACGATGCTGCCCCCGCCGATTGGTTGCTGGACGCCGTTGTCGTAGACCACGTGCTCCCCGTTGGTATCCTCCCACCAGATCTTGATGCGGAAGGTATCCGGGCTTCCGTCCCCGGCCCAGAGCATGAACTTGTAATCGTCACCGTTTGGTGCCAGCTCCCCGTTGATCGTGCCTGATCCCTTGAACTGTGCGTTGCTGTCGTTCTGATTCACGACCAGCCATTCGTAGCTACTGCTGTGGAAGTTCAGGTTGCCGGCCTTGAACTGGAACTCGGTCTGGCCGCTGGGGGCATTGGCGCCCTTCTGGTATTTGGAGACGAAGCCGAAGGTGGCTTTGCCACTGGTCGACAGGAATAGCTCGTGGTTATCGACAGCGATGCCATTCGTTACATTGACGAACGTGAACCAACCGTACCGATTGCCACCTACCTCGCCCGGAATCGTATCGCTTGCGTCGCGGCGGGTTTCAGTGAACAAGATGGTGCCGTTGCTATCGAGCAGATTCAAGTCGACAGCCAGCACGCCGCCATCGTCGTAGAAGACGTGCTGGAATGTATACCATCCGGCAGTTGTGACTTCGTAGTGGTTGATTCCCTCCAGGTCTTCACGCGGCGCAAAGTTCGTGTTGTTGGAGCCGGCCACCAGCAGCTTACCCGTCGACGTATCTTTCGTCACATGGAAGATGAAGTCGCGCTGGTGATTCCCATCGGTGCCGGTGGCCGCGACCGAGTAATCAAAGCCCTGGCCGGCGCCCCAGGCCGGATTGAGGTAGACGTCGATCTCCGCACGCCAGGTGCCGGGCCATGTGTCACGGTAGCCATCAAAGCGGGTGAAAGGCGCTGAACTCGCATCACCTTGAATAACCGCGTGGTACGACCCTGACGAGGAACTGATCGCGCTCGTGCCGGACGGTACACGAGTTATCGTCCCAGACCAGTCGTTGCTCGAATCGAACCACCCGCTGGTATCTGTCTCGAAGCCTTGGGACCAGACTGGTTGTTTGTATGCCCCTGGAGGCGATTCGATCCAGCCGCCGCCCGTCACGAAGCCTGCGTCCGGGTCGAAGATAGCCAGAAGAATGCACTCTTTGGGCCCAGTGTTACTGGCGGCATCCTTCCCTCGCACGCACACCTCAATGACGGCAGGTTCAGGGAATGGGCCTATGTTGGCCACGACTTCTTCACTGATTGCATCAAACGTACCATCGCTCGCACTCATTGATGTCCAGTTCACTCCACCATCAATACTGTATTCGGCAGAAGTGATGGTCGAGTAACCGGTGGTACTGTCGTCGACCTTGGCGGTAAGGGTTACTGAGCCACCCATAGGAACAGGATTGGGGGTGGCAACAACCTTGGAGGTGATGGGGCCTTCGAAGTCCCCAGGAGCACACGTTGAGGGACTGGTTCGGAACGGCTCGAAGTCGACGTTGTCCGAAACGGCATCACCAGCGCCGCTTGGGCCATCCGCTGCACCCCACCAGTTGTTCTCAGCGTTAACCATGTTGTTGGATAGGTTGTTGAGACCCCAAGTCGTGTTGCCCACGATGTTGTTGTAATTGATGGTCGGGGCAGCGGAAGTGTCATTTACCTGGATGCCTATACCGGACCCAGTTACGGTGTTGCACGTCACCGACTGGGCGAATGGGCTGTGCAACAGGATCCCGTACGAAGAGGCACCAGAGACGAGGTTGTTGGTGATACTCGCATCGCCGTCCATGAAGGCATTGGTGGCAATGCCGCGCTTGATCGGGGCGCTGATCGTGTTGTTACTGATCACGACGTTGGCTGAATCGCCACCCGCGTTGATGCCGTCGTTAAAGTCACTTGGATTGGTGATGTCGTGAATCACGTTGTCGTGAATGTTGATGTTCTTGGCAGTATCGGTCGTATTGTTGCCCCAGACAAAGATACCCATAGCCGACGAGCTAGCATCGCTGTTCTTAATACTATAGATGGTATTGTGGTCAATCTCGAGGCCATTCACTGGACCGACGTTGATACCGAAGGTGCCGAAGCTCACCGGAGAGCGCGTTGAGGTGCCTATGTCATGGATAATGTTGTTGGTGATCCGGATGCTGGACTTCCCTAAGTTCGTGACTACACCGGAGGCATCAGCGCTCGCGTTATACAAGGGGTTCGTAATTGTGAAGCCGTCCAGTGTAACATTGTCTGCCTCGATGCTGACCATATAGTAGTTTTCGGTCGCCGAGTTCCCGTTTATGATGGTCGACGCGGCACCTGTGGAGGACTGCAGTGTGAGTGATTTGTCGATCACAACGGATTCATTGTATGTCCCCGCCGCCACGATGACCGTGCCGCCAGCCAAGACCTGGTTGACTGCTGCCTGAATCGTCTTCTTCGCGCTGCCCGGCGTGTCGCCGCCGAAGGCATCGTTCCCAGTCGCGGCGTTCACATAGCAGGTGGTGGTGCACAGTGTCTCTGGCTCAAAGTCGTAGGTCGTTTCGACGCCGTTGACGCCGATGGTGAAGGCATCAACATTGCCGTCAAACCCTGACGACCACGGCCCGCCCGCTTTGAACCATAAGAACCCGTTGTTGCTGCGTAGACCAGTGTTCGGCCAGTTTGTGAGCACCTCGGTATAGGTGCACGGGCTGGACTGCGGGCAGAGTGAATTTCCTGGCGCTCCCGAAGCCCACCACTTTCCAGTCAGTGGATTCCAGGTCTGCCAACTGTTTTGTCCCACAGTCCCGCCGACCGTCTGATACGGTTCAAAAACGAGCCGGCCCTGCCACGCAGTGTTGGCATCGGTGAGATCGTAGTCTATGTCGAACTGCAGCGAGATGGCTAGGATGTTCCCAACGTCAGCTGAGCTGCGGTAGGTGCTGTACTGGAGGCGCGTGATCTGGTCGAGGCGCGTTCCAGCGTAAGTCTGGGTTCCGAGTATCATCCGTCCGGTAGCGTCAACGGTCAGACGCGTGCTGCCTGTTCCCAGAGGCGGCGTTGCGGGACCATTGACAAAGCTGCCTGTACCAGTTGCGACTTCTTCGAGAAAGCCCCAGCCGTTTAACGCGGAAGGCTTGACCGTAATGACAGTAGCAGCGTGCACTGTAGGTGCGCCTCCGCTTGTCAAGATAACGGCCGCCACCAAGGCAACCACTGCAAGCATGGCAAATCTCTTGGCATTCACTGCCTCGTCTCCTTTCAACATGGAAATTTGGAAAACATTCTCTCCTCCAGACCTGTCATCTCATACGCACCTTCTCTTTCCGCGCCGCGCGGCGCCAGGTGCGGTGCCCGCAGCATGGTCAAGCGCCGCCGCAACCGAGAATGGGGCCAGGGGAGGGAGGATGTAATGAGCGGAGCCGGCCGTGAAGTCAGGGAGCGGGCTATTGGCACACGAGGTGTTGGGGCAGATATCTGCGAGCGCGATCCATGGCGGGAACCCGATCGCGAGATGGCGGAGGCGCGCTTCGTCGGTCAGCATGGTCGACACCTTTCACACTGACGTGGTGTTCCCGCCGGACGCAGGGAACGACCCTGCCGGTCCGGCGGACGAGCCCTTCGCCGCGCGTTCTGGGAGGCGCTTTCGTGGGCCTCGCGGACTGGAGACGCGCAGCCTCAGGGAAGATCGTCGTTTGGCTGAAGCGACTCAAACCCCGGTGGTGCCTGGGTGGATGTGAGAGGCCAGTGCGTGCGACTGCCTGACCCCATCAGAGGTGGAGAGAGAACACCCTTTCGGGCCGGTGCCTGCCTGAACCGGTGGGGGCGGGATGGGTGCAGATGCACGCCGATCCAGGCGAGCGGGACTTTGACGGCTATCGTATCACAGTTACCTTGCCAAATCAAGATGAAACCGGTGTTATTTTCGAGCCCTGCAAGGATGACAAAAGATTCAACGTAGCGCTGCGCGGCGAGCCGATGGGGCTCGGCATGGCTGTGCTCGCCGGCGGGCAGAGAGGTGCGTTGTCGTTGCCGTGCCGATCTTGCCGCGCTCCGAGACAGGGCACGCTCAGGGCACGTCAAAAATAAGTTCTGCCGGGCTCGCTCGCGTGCTCAGGGGAGCCTGGCAGAACCCAGACGGGCCTGACGTGACCAGAAGGTCCCCTGAACTGTTCGTGCAGTGAGCCGAACGTGCGTCGCACCTTCTGACGGGCGCGCGCAGGCGCAAGGGTGATCGACGCGTGGGTGGAATGGCTCACAGTCCGCTGATGCGACGCTGGATGTGAGGGGCTGTCTTTGCGCCTGCACGTGCTCCGTCGAAGAGAGGGGTATGAGGCCTTCGGGTAGATGCCCGCCTGAGCTGAGAGGGGAGTGGGATGGATTAAGACTCAGGGCGAGGCGACCGAGGCTTCTAAAAAGAACGTTATCAGCTCGAGATGAACGTGGGCTTTACGCGTGGGTACCGAAAAGATGACAAAACGTTTAACACGGCCTGACCGGTGGTCATGTTGCTCAGAAAAGCGGGCCGCGCGGCGGATTCGGCCCTGCCGTTGATGTCAAGGCGAAAGCAGCCCAGCGGTTGCCTGTCCCGGCCGAGC
>DOUV01000118.1 GCA_003520455.1 Chloroflexota bacterium
CGGGGTTGCCTCGCCGGCGGGTTCGGTGTGGCCGCTGATCACAGCCAGCGCCTGGCGCACTGATACCGTCTCGCCCTCCGCCACAAGAATACCGGCGAGGACGCCTGAAACCGGCGCCACGACGACCTCCGTTACCTTGTCGGCCTCGATCTCAACCACCGCCTCTCCCGCTTCGACGTGCGCGCCCTCCTCCTTGAGCCAGCGCACCACCATCCCTTCCTGCATCCCCATACCCAGCGGGGGCAACACCACTTCCGTTTTCATAATGCGTGTTTCTCCAATATGCGAGTACTACAATCGTACCGCGGCCCAAGAAGTGGACACCGAAATTCATGTAATTATAGTGTGAATAGGTTGGCTGACTGGCGATCCGCGGCTGTTGGAACAGGACAGGTGTTGGAAAGCCGAGGGCTGGTCGAATGCGCGTGTGCCTGGCAGTGCACGCGACAGAGGCGCTCGCCGTGCATGGCACACTTCGCCGGGCAGGATCTATCCCGGGAGTGCCCCGAGCGGCGCCGGCTTGCGCGCAAGGGCACGTCCTCCGCGCGCGAGCGGCCGAATTCCCGGCCACCGAGCATTCGCGTGACGGCAAGAGTCGGCGCCGCCACGCCACAGAGGCACATGTCTCTGTACAGCTGAAGCGGGCGCGCGGGCCGCGCCGCTACCAGCGGTCGAACGGGAGGATCTGCTTCATCTCGGCGATTGAGGCACCGCGTCGAATCGCGCTTTCGATGTTGTTCTCGATCTCGGACGCCGCCTTGGCGCGTATCAGGACCTCCTCCGCGTGCTCGACAGGGACGATCACGATCCCATCCCCATCGGCAAGCACCAGATCACCGGGCCGCACCTGGGTGCCAGCGCAGTGAATGATCCCATTGATCTCCGCCGCCTCTATCCGGAGCTTCCCCGATCGCGGCGTCGCGCCGCGAGACCACACCGGATACCCGATCGAGCGCACGCTGTTGACGTCCCGTATCGCCCCATCCACGACGGTGCCGGCTAACCCCTGCCGGGACGCCCACGATGCGGAGAGGTTACCCATACACGAGACCGCCGCATTCCCGCCGGCATCGATGATCAGCACGTCGCCCGGTTGCGCCAGGAGGTAGGCATCGCGGTCGGCAAGCTTGGCCTTGGCCAGCCGGCAGTACCCTTCGGTCATCGTCGTCAGTTCCGGGACGTATCGAAGCGTGATCGCCGGCCCGGCGACGCGAGCACGAGGGTCCAGCGGGGCCAGGACACTGGCCGGGATCGTGCGGTCGATCCCGAACAGATCGAGCACGTCGGACACCGTCGAGGTCATGTTCGCGAGCTCCAAATAGCCCGCGACAAGCGCTGGCGGCGGCCTCCGGATTGTTGCGGTGGCGATTCGTTCCGGCGGGATCGTTCCGAGCATCTCCTTCAAGTGCTCTCCAGGCTCCATATTCTGTTCTCCAGCCATCGCGCCCCCGGGTTGAATGTGAGCCTTACGGGCCGAGCGGCTCGATCCCAAGCTCTTTTCTAATCTGCTCCAGCCTTTTGAGTAGCGAGGATGAGATCGGAATGCCGTCTCGCGCTCTTTCCGCCCGGCAGAGCCACTCGCGTTCTCCAGGCATGAAAATCTGTTCGAATCCCTCGCGCAACCGCGACGCCTTGATCCCCCGAATCAGCTCGTCCATCCGCGCCTTGAACCGCGCGACCGGCATGAACGCCTCGACGTTGATGGCGATCACCAGATGCCCGACATGCTGCGGCTCGTAGGTCGCCGCAGGCAGCACCGCGTCCGCGTGCCGGGCGGCAATCTGGATCGGAAAGGGAACGCCTACCCCGGCGCCGAACGCGGCCCCGGTCAGGACCCCCGCAAGGATGTCCACGATCAGCGCGATCGCGTACCCCTTATAGTCGCCTACCGGCAGGACCGTTCCCTCCAGCGCCTCGTCAGGGTCCTCGGTGATGAGCCCTTCCTTACTCAGGGCCCACCCATACGGAATGCGCTCCCCGGCCAGCGCCGCCATCCGGATCTTGCTCCGCGCCACCACACTCATCGCCAGATCCATGACGACCGGCAGCTCCTCCCCCACCGGAACCGCGACCGACCACGGATTGTTGGACATCACCGGGCTGATCCCCCCCCAGGGCGCCATAGCCGGCGACGCATTGGTGAAGACCAGCCCAATCATCTCCTCCTTCGCCACCAGCATGGCATAATACGCCGCCGCGCCAAAGTGGCTGCTATTCCGCACACCGACCGAGCCTGTCCCCGCGGAAGAAGCCTTCGCGACCGCGATCTCCACGGCCCGGACGGTCGTGATCTGGCCGAGCCCGTTGTTTCCATCGAGAAGCGCGGTGGCGCTGGTCTCCTGAACGACGGTTGGCTCGGCCCGCGGGTCCCACCCTCCCTTGTGCAGCCGCGTGATATACTCTGGCAGGAGGGCGATACCGTGTGAATCCACCCCGCGAAGACTCGCTTCCACAATCGTGTCGGCGACCAGATCCGCCCGCAAGGCAGGTACTCCCACCCGCTGAAAAGACGAACTGCAAAAGCGCCGCAGCGCACCGGCCGCGACCCTGGTCGACTGCTTCTGCCCCACGGTGATCTCCCCGCTGCGCGCCGACTAGCCGGCGCGCAGCACTTCAAGGGCGAGTTCGCGCACCCTGTCATCGGAGAGAGGCTGCTTCGTTTGCTCGGCCTCCTCCTTGATGCGCTCGGAAAGCTTTTCCACGTCCTCGTCCGACATGTCCAGTTGGAGCTGCTGCAACTTCGCTTTTACCGAGTGCTTGCCGCTCTTCTTGCCGATCAGGATGTTCGTCTTCTGCCCGACGACCTCCGGGTTGTAGGACTGAGCGACGAACGGGTTGCGCAGGAAGCCGCCGACGACCAGGCCGGCCTCCTGGGCAAAGGCCCCCTCGCCGACGACTGCCTTGTGCCGCTGCAGGCGCACACCGGTAAGCTCCTGCAGGAGCGCGGAGGCCGCATGGAGTCCTTCCAGCCGAAGGCCCGTCTTTACCCCGTACAAGAGCTCCAGCGCCAGCGCGACCTCTTCAGTGGCCGCCCCACCCGCGCGCTCGCCCATCCCGTTGAGCGTGGTGGAAACCACCTCCGCGCCAGCGCTCACCCCGGCGATGGTATTGGCCACCGCCAGGCCGAAGTCGTCGTGGCAGTGGACCTCAATCGGGCGGTCAAGCATTTGCTTCATCGCGCGCACCAGGAACCGGATCGTCTCCGGGGTGGCGCTTCCCACCGTGTCGACCAGCCGGACGCGGTCCACGTGCCCCTCCCGGCCGAGCGTGGACAAAAAGGTCGATAGGAAGCTGAGATCGCAGCGCGTCGTATCGTACGGGCTCATCGTCACGAAGAGCCCCTGGCTATGCGCATAATTCGATAGCTCCACCGCCGTCGAGACGATGCGCTCGTGCGACCATCGGAGCTTGTGTTCGATCTGGAGGTACCCGAACGGGACGCTGATACTGACACCCCAGACCCCGCAGTCGATGGCCCGGTCGACGTCCTCTTTGTTTGCCATCACGATTGCCAACACTTTGGCCCGGAGGCCGGCATTCGCGATCGCCTTGATCGTCCCGCGCTCCTCCAGGGAGATTGCCGGCATGCCCGCCTCGAGTTGCGGGATCCCGAGCGCATCCAGGCAATGCGCCAGGCGCAGCTTCTCATCGCGCCGCAGCACCACCCCGGCCTGTTGCTCGCCCTCGCGCAGCGTACAATCCACCATTGTCACCTCGGACGGTGGGTGCACGGCGGAGCGGACCTCACTCGCGAAATTGAACGGGCTTACATACCACTGTTCACTCTGCCACGGTTCACTCATCGCGTTTCAATGCCTCCCGGCACGCTCGCACAAAAAGCGACACATCGGTCCCGAGGTAGAACAGATCCACGTCGCGCTCGATCCAGGGCTGGAGTGACAGCAGACCGCCCCACATCATGACCGTTTTCCCCGCCTGCTTGCTGATCTGTACGATCCGCGCACAGGCCGCTTCGAGACGCGGGTCCAACCCTTGCGCGCTGGGGGGCGGCGTCCCCAGAGCGTGCGATAGATCAAAGAGCCCGGCCCAGACGCCTTCGACGCCGGGGACGGCGACGATTTCCTCGAGGTTCCGCAGGGCTTCCGCAGTTTCGACGATGATCCAGACCGCAAGCTCCTCGTTAAGGCGGCGCATGGCGGTTTCATAGGGGACAACCGAGTACCTGGCGGCCCGGGATGTGGGTGAGGCGCCACGGCGCCCGACGGGCTCGTAGCGAACACTCTCCACAAACAGCGCCACTTCCCGCGCATCATTCACCTTCGGGGCGATGACGCCCTGGATTCCGAGATCGAGCACGGCGTCGAGATTCTCGGAATCAGGCTTCGCGACCCGGACGAAAGCGGGCAGCCCAGCGCCATTCGCCGCCCGTACCATGTGCTCCAGCGTCTCGATCGTGATGGGCGAATGCTCCAGATCGATGACAACCAGGTCGAAGCCGCAGTAGGCTGCGATCTCGACCAGATGCGGGCTCGGTAACTTCGCCACGATCGTGCGCCCGACGCGCCCCTTGCTTGCAAGCGCTCGAAGAAGATTGCTCTGCACCTCTACCATCGCTCACCTCTCAGTGTCGGACCCGGCCGGGCCCGATCCATAGATCTCGCGCGCCTGGCGCTCGTCGACGTAGCCCAGGCACAGATCGCGGGCAACCGCCTCGCTCGCGCGCTGGCGGGGATCGCCGAAGCCGCCACCGCCGGGCGACTTGAGCACGATGAGGTCACCTCGGCGCAGCTCCCAGCGCGACACCTTCGTCCGCAGAGGCGGCCGGTGCTCGACCCCATCGCGCACGACGAGAAACTCCGTCCCCGTGGGCGAGGGATATCCGCACTCGACGCCGTGCGGCGGATGCTTCGATCGATCGCCCATCAGCGACAGATACGCTTGCTGTGCATCGAGCCGGAAGCCGTACTCGGTGCCAAGCCCCCCGCGATGTTTCCCCGCGCCGGCGCTCCCCTCGCGCAGCCGGTACCACTCAAACAGCACGGGGAAGCGCGTCTCGTACACCTCGATCGGGACCATCTGGGCATGGCCCATCGGCGGGTTCGCGCCGCAGAGTCCATCGTGCTCCAGCGTGCCGCCGTACCCGCCGGAGATGTTGAAGAGCGCCACGTAAAAGCGGCCACTCTCCGCCCGACCCGAGAGCGTGATGGCCGAGCTGGTGGAAAAGTTCCCCGCACCAAGGTGGGCCGCCCCTGCCTGGCGCAGCACCTCGAGCACCACGTCGATCACGCGCTGCGCCGCCTCCGTATAACCGCCGACCGGCCGCGGGGGCGGTGCGTTCACGAAAGTCGTGTCCGGCGCGTGGATGGCGACCTGTTTGAAGGCGCCCGCGTTGATGGGCACACTCGGGAAGGCATGCTTTATCGCGGCGTAACAGGCGGAGACCGTCGTCGGCAGTGCGAGATTCAGCGGCCCGACGCACGGCGGCGAGCTGCCCGCGAAATCGAACTCGATCCGGCCCCCGCCGACGGTGAGGGTCGCCCGGATCTCCAACTCAGCGTCGGTCACACCGTCATTGTCTAGATAGTCCCGCGCCGTATACACCCCGGGCGCCAGTTCCTCAAGGATGCTCTCCATGAGCTTCTGGGAGCGCAGGTTGATCTCCGCGACGATGTCCAAAATCCGCTGTCGGCCCACACGGCGGATGAGGTCGCGCAACCGCTGCTCGCCGACGTCGAGCGCGGCCAGCTGGGCGCGCAGATCCCCCTCGATGTCGTCTGGAACGCGCGTATTCGCCCGCAGCAATTCGAGCGTGTGGGGAAGGATCTGCCCCTCGCTGGCAACCGGCAGGGGCGGGAGCCGGATGCCTTCTTGATAGATGTCCTTCGCGTCCGGAGTCCAGCCGCCCGGGGTCGTGCCCCCCAGATCCATCCAGTGGGCGGTACTGCCGAGGTAGAGCATCGGCTGGCCCGCTTCGTCAGCGAGCAGGCGGATGAGCTTGACATCTTGCAGGTGCGTTCCGACGAGGTACGGGTCGTTGAGCACGTAGGTGGTTCCGGCGACTGCCCCTCGGTTCTTGAGCGTCTTGACCGCGAACTCCATGCTCCCGATGAAAATAGGCATCCCACCGGCGCCCTGGACGATGGTGTTCCCATCCGAGTCGAAGATGCCGTGCGCGCGGTCGTTAGCTTCCGAGATGATCGGCGAGAACGCCGTGCGGACCAGCACGGAGTCCATCTCGTCGGCGATCTGTTCCAGTTGGCTCCGAATGACCGCGATCTCCGCCGGTTGTAATGCCATCGTCTATCCTTCCAGGACGATCTGCCCGAAGTCGTCTAGCCCGGCGCAGCCCCCCGGTTCCACCATGATGGTGGTATCGACTTGTTGGATGACGAGCGGCCCCTGCTCGCGTCTTCCCGGCTGCAGGGCGCTCCGCGGGATGACGGGCACCTCCAGCATCCGGCCATCGAAGTAGAGCTTGTGTGACTCGTTTATCGCGTTCCGCTGTTGTTGGGCCGGCTCATTCTGCAGCGCCAGGAGGTCGATCTTTGGTCTGACGCCCCGGACATGGGTGCGCAAGTTGACGAGCCGCAGGGAGGTAGCGCTGGGGGGTAGCTGCCGGAAGCGCTGGAGATACTGGCTCATGAACTGGCGCTTGAGGTCGGCAATCGACCAGCCGCGCTCGAGCCCTTCCAGCCGGAAGGTATGCGTTTGCCCTTCGTAGATGATGTCGGCCGCGTACACAATCTCGATCTGCGACGCGTCCAGCCCCTCGGCCAACAGGAGTTGCGTGCCGGCGGCGCGCTGCTCGTCCAGGATCGCCCACAGATGCACCGCATCGACGCTCTTCCAGGCCCAGTTGACGGTCCGCACGAAATCGTGGCGGACATCGGCTAGCAGCGCCCCGAGCGCCGAGAAAACCCCAGGATACTGGGGGACGATCGTCCGGCGGACGGCGAGGGCCCGCGCGACCTGCATGGCGTGGAGCGGGCCACCGCCGCCATATGCGAGCAGGTCGAACTCGGCCGGATCGTGGCCGCGCTCGACTGATACCTGCCGGAGCGCGCCGGTCATCCGGGCGTTCACCACCTGCAGGATCGCCTCGGCCGCGCGATAGACGTCCAGGCCCAAGGGCTGCGCGACCCGCGTCTTGATAGCGCTGAAAGCGGCCTCCTCATCGAACTCGTCCAGCGCGCCGATGGGAAAGCGAGAGTCGATCCTGCCCAGCACCAGGTTGGCATCGGTCACCGTCGGCGCCTCGCCTCGGCGCCCGTAGCAGGCAGGGCCGGGGTCGGCGCCGGCGCTTTGGGGGCCGACATGGAGGAAGCCTCCCGGATCGACCCAGGCGATGCTGCCGCCCCCCGCCCCGATGGTGATCACATCCACCATCGGCACCCGCACGGGGATGCCGAACTCGACGCGCGTCTCTTCGCGCAGGATCGGCTCTCCATCGACGAGGAGGCTCACGTCACAGCTCGTTCCCCCCATGTCGAAGGTGATCAGGTCGTGGTAGCGCGCGGCCTCCCCCAAGGAGGAGGCCGCCACCACGCCCGCGGCCGGGCCCGAAAGGATCATGTTGACGGCGAACTGTTCGCCCAAATTCGCGGCCACGAGGCCCCCGTTCGACTGGACGACGAAGACATCGGCGTGACATCCTGCCCGGCGCAGCCCGGTCTGCAGCGAATGGACATGATCCGCCACCAGCGGCATCAGGTAGCCGCCGACGACCGCCGTGCTGGTCCGCTCGAACTCGCGCCACTCGGGCAGCAAGACCGAGGAGAGCACGATCCTATCGGGGGGCCAGCCCGCCGCAACCAGGATCTCTCGGATCGCCCGTTCGTTCGCCGGGTTGGCGTACGAATGGAGAAGGCTGACAATCACGACCTCGGCGCCCTTGCTCTTCAGGTACTGGGCCGCGGCGCCGACCTCCGCCGGGTCGGGTTGGCGCAAAATGCTCCCGTCATAGCGCGTGCGCTCGTCGATCTCGACCCGGCGGTCGCGCGGGATCAATGGCTCAAACGAGCCCTCCAGGCCGAACAGATTCGGCCGGTCCCGTCTGCGGAGTTCCAGCACGTCGCGAAAACCGCGCGTGGTGATCAGGCCGGAGGGCGCGCCTCGCCGCTGCAGAATAGCATTGGTGGCCACCGTCGTGCCATAGACCAGCACGTCGATGGTCGCCGGATCGGCCGCCAAATCCTGCACCAATCCGACCACCGGCCGCGATGGGTCGTACGGGTTCGACCGCACTTTCCCGATCGACACCCGCCGGGATTGGCTGTCGTAAAGCACATAGTCGGTGAAGGTCCCGCCGGTATCAATTCCTAGCCGGAGACTCATACATCCTCTTCTTCGCGATCACAAGGCAGCGCGCCGGTGCGGCGGAGGCAGCGCCGCGCGCGGCGAGCGTATTACGCTCCCCGCCGGTAGCGAGGGGTCGTGCCGAGTTCGATGGTTTCGCCCGGCTCCATAACGATGGCGTCGACGCCGTGGAGCATCCTTTGCACGAGTTGCACGAACTCCTGCGCTTTTCCGGAAGCGGCGCGGTAATGCATCGGAACCGCCAGCGAGACACCGAGCATCCTGGTCATCTCGGTCGCCTCGAGCGGATCGAGCTCGACAATCGCCCGCCGCTTCTCAAAGAGCACGCCGTCTACGCCTAGCAGGGCGACGTCCGGGCGGTAGAGCTGGCCAAACAGCTGGAAATCGTAGCTGATCGAAGTGTCGCCCCCGTGGAAAACGCGCACATCGCCGAAGTCGAGGATGTAGCAGAGCGGCTGCCCGGTCAGATACTGGCCGTTCAGCTCGGTGAAGGAGATATGATGCGCTGCCAACGCTTTGACCCGACCCCACTCCGCATCATACGTGGCGCCGGAGACCATCACTGCCGTCTGTTCGGCCGGCAAGCCCGCATTGAGGCCGGTCAGGCGCACGTCGATGTTGCCAACCAGCATCGCGCCGGATTCCTTCGCGATTGCGACCGCTTCGCCGATATGGTCACGGGCGGCGTGGCTCACGACGACCGCGTCGATCGGGTACAGTTCGTTGCGCTGCAGGGGGCTGCGGGCAACTCCCTGGTCGGCGTGTCCCTCCAGATAGGGATCGACAATGATGCGCTGTCCTGTCGAGGCGGTGAAGAGAAACGCGGACCATCCCAGATATTGCATTTTGACTGGCATTGAACCCTCCGTGTCTTGAGAGACGACTCCCTATTTTCCGAAATACGCCGCACGCCAGTCTGATTGGCTGGCGATTTCCTCCGGCGTTCCGGAGAGGGTGATCTCGCCGCGCTCCAAAACGTACACGTAACTGGCCACTTTGAAAGCGAGTGCCGCGTTCTGTTCGACAAGCAGCACCGAGACGCCCCCGCCGCTGATTACATGCTCGATGAAGTACAATAGCTCTTCGATGATGCGCGGCGCCAGGCCCATGGAAGGCTCGTCCAGCATGAGCAGCTTGGGCCGCGACATCAGGCCGCGGCCGATGGCCAGCATCTGCTGCTCGCCCCCGCTCAACGACCCGGCCGGCAGTAACGCGCGCTGTCGCAAGACCGGGAAACGATCCAGGATCTGCTCCATGTCGGCTTCGACTTCGCCATCGCGCCGCAAGTAGGCGCCCACCCGCAGATTCTCGCGTACCGTCAGTTTCGCGAAGATTTGGCGCCCTTCCGGCACGTGCGCGATCCCGAGCGAAACGACCTGGTGCGGCTTCAGGCCCTTGATCCGCCGGCCGTCGAAGATCATCTCCCCGCTCAGTGGCTTGAGCTGGCTCGAGATGCAGCGCAGCAGCGTGGTCTTGCCGGCCCCGTTACTGCCGATGACGGCAATCGCGCTCCGCTCCGGCACCACGAAGCTCAGCGACCGAAGCACAGGCACGACACCGTAGGCAGCGCTGAGGCCCTCCACCTGCAACATCGATCTCACAATCCCGTCCCGAGATACGCCTCGATAACCCGCGGGTCTTGTCGCACAACCTCCGGGGCGCCGTGTGCGATCAGCTCCCCGAAGTTCAAGACCAGCAGCTCCTTGCTGATATCCATCACCAGGCGCACGTTATGTTCGACCAGCAGGATGCAAAGGCCGCTCTGAACCAACGTCAGGACCAGGTGGCCGATGGCGTCGGCCTCGGCCTGCGTCATCCCTGCGGTCGGCTCGTCGAGGAGCAGCAGCGCCGGATTCGTCGCGAGGGCACGGGCGATCTCGACGCGCCGCTGCAGCCCATAGGAGAGGAAGGTCGCGACGGTATCGGCATAGGAGGCCAACTCCAGCATCTCGAGCAGCTCAGCGGCGCGCCGGCGCTTCTCTTCATCCAATCCGGGTTGAAACTCCCGGCCCACGAGCCACGCGCGCCATCCGGGCGCCGACCGGCAGTCGAACCCGATGAGCACGTTTTCGAGCGCGGTGAGCCGCGGAAAGAGCCGGATCTGCTGGTAGGTCCGGGCGATCCCGCGCCGAGCACGGTCCACCGGCCGCAGCCGGGTAATATCCTCGCCCAGGAAGCGGATCGCGCCCTCGCTCGCCGGGACGAAGCCGCTGATGGCGTTGAGGCAGGTCGTCTTCCCGGCGCCGTTGGGCCCAATGAGGCTCACGACGGTGCCGGGCCAGAGCCGCAGGCTGACAGCGCTGACGGCCTGGATTCCGCCGAAGCGCACCGTGAGGTCGCGCGTCTCTATCACCGGCGTCTGAGCGCCTTGTTCGCTCATTCCCAAGCCCGTTTTTCGCGCGCATGTGCAGTCGGTTGATCCGGCGGCTGCTCTGGCAGCGAGGCCCGGTGCGGCCAGAGCACCCTCGCCACGCGGTGCACGAGGCCCACCAACCCGTCGGGATAGTAGATCGCTACGACCAGGACGAGCAGGGAGCTGACGACAAGCCGGAACGTGCCCAGGAAGCGCAACAGCTCGGGTGCCGCTGTCAGGAGAAGGGCGCCGGCCACTGGCCCCCAGAAGGCGCCCAACCCGCCGATCACAGCGTAGGAGAGGGTCGAAATGGTGACATCAAACCCGAAATTGGCCGGGGCAATGAAGCGGCTAAAGTGGGCGCTCAATGTGCCCACCGAGCCCCCGATCGCGATTGAGGTCAAAAACCCGTAGACCTTTACCCGACCGGGCTCGAGCCCCAGGCTCGAGACGACCTGCTGGTCGGTCTGCACGGCAACGGTGAGACGGCCGAAAACGCCCCTTTCCAGCCGCCAGAACCAGAGCAGGAGCACGAGTAGGTAGAGGCCCACGTGCGCGAAGCCGACGATCTTCGGAATCCCGACCAGCCCCAACGGCCCGCCAGTGACATCCGCCCAACGGATCAAGACGAAGCCGATGATCTCGTTGAAGCTTAGGGTTGCCAGCGCCAGGTACATATAGTTCAGACGCAGCACCGGGATGATGAGCGGGATCGAGACGATGAGCGCCAGCACCACCCCGATCAGCATCGACACCGGAAACGGCGTGCCGAGATGGATCGTGGCGAGGGCAGAAGCATACGCGCCGATGGCCATCGCGCCGATCGAGGCCACACTGAAGACCCCGGTGCGAAGCGCCACGTACATGCTGAGCGCCAGCGCAGCGTTCGTCGCCAGGTTCAAGATCAATGTCTGGTACGACGCCAGGAAGGTGGTAAGAAATGACAGGTTCATACCGAACGACGCTCCCGCCCGAAAATCCCACGAGGGCGGGTCAAGAGCAACACGATGACCAGGGCAAAAACCGACACCTCCTTGAACATCGACAGGCCGGTAATGACTGTTAGACTCTCTATCGCGGCGATGGCCACTGCTCCGACGATGGCGCCCGGGATGCTTCCCATCCCACCCAGAATGATGATGGCGAACGCCTTCAATTCCATCGTGCTTCCCATGAAGGGGGAGATGGCCACGAACGAGAGTCCGACCGAGATGCCGGACGCCGCGGCCATCGCCCCCGCTATGAAGAAGGTTATCGTGATGGTCCGATCCACCGGGATGCCCATCAGCTCGGCCACCGCCTGATTCTCCTCGATCGCCCGGATCGCCAGTCCCAGGCCTGTCCTGTTGACCAGAAGCCAGAGGCCCAGGACCGACACCCCGCCCAGGACGACCGTCAGGATCTGCACCGGCGAAATAGCGACCGGTCCGATGACGATGGGCTGTTTCGGGATCACCTGGGAGGGGAAGCGCAGAATCTCAGCCCCAAAAATCGCCTGGCTGGCTTGCACGAGCAGCGCGCCGATAGCCAGGCTCGAGATGAGCGCCATCAAGCCGGGGGCGCCGCGCTCCCGCAGCGGCTTGAAGGCGCTCAAATCGATGAGGACTGCGAGGAGGCCGGTCAGGGCCAGACTCAACAGCAAGGCAGGGACGATTCCGAGGCCCAGCTTGACCAGCACGACCCAGGCGATGAACGCCCCCCACATGTAGAGGGCGCCGTGCGCCAGGTTCACGATGTCCAGGACACCGAAGATAAGCGTCAGCCCGGCGGCAAAGGCCGAATACATCGCCGCCTGGACAATCATAAGCACGAGCTGCTGGGCCATCGTTCTTACTGTCCCAACGGCATGATTTTCCCGTCTTTCACTGTCAGCACGACGCCCGGGCTTTCCGGGAAGATATTCTGTCCCTTAGCAGTCAGCGTCCCCAGAGCACCCTCGAACTTAGAGGTCGCGGCCAGGGCATCGCGGATCACCTTGCGGTCCTGGACGATGTCGCCGGTGAGGTTGGCGCGCTTGACCGCATCCGCCAGCAAGTACACGGCGTCGTAGGTCTGCGCGGCAAACTGGGTCGGCGCCTCGTTGAAGCGCGCGGTATAGGCCTTGACGAACTCCTGATTGCGGGCGTTGGTCGCGCTGGGATGGTAGGCGCCCATGAAAATCATGCCTTCCATCCCGCCAGCGGCGATCTCGACCCACCTCGGATCGTTGAAGGGCAGGCCGCCCACCAGATGGTGCTTGGGCGTAATCCCGAGTTCGCGCGCCTGGCGCGCAATCCCGGCCGCGTTCTCGCCGAGCGCGGCGACGACGAGCACGTCGAAATCGAGGTCGCGCAGCTTTGTGAGTTGCGCCGAGTAGTCCAGGTCCGCCCGGAAGCACTCTTGCTCGTTGACGATCTCGACGCCTTCCGCTTGCAGGGTGGCCTTGAATGCGTTGTACTCGCCCAGCATCGCCTCATCGTCTTTACAGGCGATAATGGCGGCGCGTTTGATACCCCATGCTTCCTTGGCCGCCTTGATGGCCCGCGGGTTGAGTACCGGCCCGCTCACCGCATCCCGGAAGACGTACGGGCCGATCTCATCAATCTTCGGGGCCGTCGTCGCCGACCCGAAGGCGATGAGACCTTTCTCATTCGCCACCGGGCCGGCGGCAAACATCTGGGCGCTCGTCAGCGGACCGAGGATCGCGTGGACCTTGTCCGTGTTGATCATCCGCTCGAACAGCCGAATGGATTCGTCGCGCTTGCCCTGGTCGTCCTCCAGCAGCCATTCAATGTCGACGTCGCCCTTCGCCTTGAGCTCGTCCCGCGCCAGCTGCCAGCCATAGATCATCGTGCGGCCGAAGACGGCCATGTCCCCGGTCTGCGCGAGCACCACACCGATCTTGGCCTTTTTCATAGACGCTTTGGCCGGCTCGGCAGTCGGCACTGCCTGGCTCTGTCCGCCGGTCGTCGGCGCTGCTTGGCACCCCACAAGCGGCACGGCGATGGCGAGCAGCATTAATAGCGCCCGCCAGGCCCAGATTCGTCTCGACGCATTCATAGAACTTCTCCTTCTAGTTACGAGTTGCCGGGCAAAGCGGTCATTCACCCCGCATCTGCGCCTTCGCCATGGAGACGACTTCGTCCGGTTGGGGCAGCACTGCAACTTCGAGCTGCTCCGCGTAGGGAACGGGGACATCTTTCAGGCCAATCCGCCGTATCGGCGCGGCGAGATGGTAGAATGCCTCACTATTCACGAGCGCCGAGATCACCTCGCTTGCCACACCTCCAACAAAGTTGCCCTCGTTCACCACGATGGCCCGTCCGGTCTTGGAGACGGAGGTGACGAGCGTGTCGATGTCGAGCGGTTTTAGAGTGCGCAGGTCGATGACTTCGGCGGAAATCCCCTCGTTTCGGAGTTGGTCCGCCGCTCGCAGCACGACAGGCATGCAGACGCCGTTCGATATGAGCGTGATGTCCTGCCCTTCTCTGACGACGTTTGCCTTGCCGATGGGGACAATGTACTCCTCGGAGGGAACCTCACCGCTCGTGCCGTACAGGAGACGATGCTCGATAAAGATCACCGGATCGTCGTCTCGGATCGCGGCTTTCAGGAGGCCCTTCGCGTCGTGCGGATTTGAGGGGGTAACAACCTTCAAGCCGGGGGCCTGGATGAACCAACCCTCCAGACTCTGCGAATGCTGCGCTGCGAGTCCTATCCGGCTCGCGCTGGGTCCGCGAACAACCAACGGGACAGTGAGCTGCCCGCCGGTCATGTAGCGCAACTTGGCGGCCCGGTTGCAGATCTGGTCCATAGCCAGGGCGGCGAAGTCGAAAATCTGGATCTCGACGATCGCCCGATAGCCGCGAATAGCCAACCCCGTGCCGAACCCTGCCAGGGTGTTTTCCGAAATCGGCGCGTCGATCACACGCTGCGGCCCGAACTGCTCGCCGAGCCCGGTCGTAACGCCAAAGAGGCCGCCGTTCGTGCGTATGTCCTCGCCGATGATGACCGATCGCGGCTCGGCCGCCATTTCCTCGTGCAGGGCTTCATTCAGCGCCTGCGCCATCGTTATTTTCCGGCTCAATTGGTCACCTCCGAGCATGTGCTTCGGGCATGATACCTGCGGCTTCAGACTGTCGCCTGGGCGGCGAACGCGAATATGTCCTGTAGGGCTTGTGATGGGTCGGGGGCGGACGATTGAACCGCGAAGGCCATCGCTTCCTCAATCGCCTGGAAGGCGCGTGTCCGCCGGGCATCGAGCTCCGATTGCGGGACCAGGTGCTCCTGGAGCAGCCGCCGCCCCAGTTTCGCGATCGGGTCCTTCGCCTTCCACTCCCTGACTTCTTCCTCCGGACGCGGATCCTTCACCGCGTACGCGGAGTGTGAGGTCCAGCGGTAGGTCTGCAGCTCGAACAGCAACGGCCCTTCGCCCCGCCGGGCGTGCTCCACGGCCGAGAGACCCGCCTGGTAGACGGCCATCACGTCGGTTGCATCGACCGCGACCCCCGGGATGCCGTAGCCGCAGGCTTTGTTGGCGATTGAGGGACCGGATGTCACCGTTCGCGAGCGCGTGTTCAGGGCCCAATAATTGTTCTCGCAGACGAATACCACCGGAAGCGAGAGGACCGTCGCCAGGTTCAGAGCCTCATGGAATGTGCCCTGGTTGACCGCGCCCTCCCCGAAAAAGGCCAGGACGACATTAGGCTGCTTCTCCAGGACGAACGGATAGGCCGCCCCGATCCCAACGGGGAGGTTACCGCCCACGACGCCATCCGCCCCCAGCACGCCATGGCGCAGTGAAGCGATGTGCATGGTGCCGCCCTTCCCACGACAGTACCCGTTCTCGCGGCCGATCAGCTCCGCCATCATCAGGCGGGCATCCATCCCCTTGGCGAGACAGTGGCCGTGCCCACGATGATAGGTGATGATGAGGTCGTCGGGCTGGAGCGTCGCACACATGCCGACGGCGCCCGCCTCCATCCCGATGTAGGGATGCACCGAGCCCCGAACCAGCTTCTCCGAGAAGAACTCGAGCGCACCCTCCTCGAAGCGACGGATCTTCCACATCAACTCATACCAGTTGAGGAGCATCTCCGTGTTGATCGTCAAATTCTGGCCTCCTTCTTGATCCGACCACTCGCATGGTCCCCATTTTGGGAGAAGTTCCCCCTCTGTGGCTGCTCACTCGGCTTGTGGTGCGGCCCGCTTCGATTCAAATTCCTGTCTGTGCCCTGCGACAAAAAGCAAGCAAAATGCGCCTTCCGTATTCTTCTTCTATCAGCGGCCGGTCGGAAGGCGGCGAACCGCTCTACGAAGATCTTGATTCCGGCCTTCAAGTATGCTATACTCAGCGTGTATCAGTATATCGACGGTGTATGAGTTGGATATAAGTAGTGTACGGCCAGTATACAAACTGCATGTAGCTTTGTCAATGCCTGGGAGTCCCAATTCGCCGAATCGCTTAGCCCGGCCAAATACGGGGGTGCGGTGACACGTTATGAATGACCTACCTGCCAGCAGCCAGGCGCTCGTTGCCGGCCTGGAGAAGATCGATCCTGAATTCTTGCTCTACCTACCCTGCGGCACCGCCGCGCGGGTACTTTCCTATTTCATCTCGAAGACCACCCTGGTTCACTTCCCTGTCGCGCGTGAGGAAGAGGGCATCGGCATCCTGTCTGGTCTTGTGCTTGCCGGACGGCGGGCGGTCCTGCTCATCCAGGATACGGGCCTGGGTAACTCGATGACCGCACTCGCGACCTTTCCGCAGGTCTATCACCTGCCGATCTGTATCGTCGCGACCCGGACAGGCGGGCGGCGGGAGATCAACAGCGCGGTGCATCGCTACTCGGAGCACCTGCCGGGAATCCTTACCGCCGCCGGGATCTCCTATGAAAGCCTGGACGTGCGCGTCCCGCTGAGCCACTGGCCGGCCATCGTCGCGGAGCGCTACCAGTACGCCCGGGTCAGCCACAGGCCGGTCGTCATCCTGATAGACCTGAAGGAGAGCAGACCAAATGCTGGCCAGAATTGAGGCGCTTCGTACGTTAGTAACCGCGCTGCCGGATTGGCCGGTCGTCGTCACCTGCGGTTTGACGAGCCGGGAGGTCGCAAGCCTGGGCGTGCGGCCCAATCACCTGTACGTCCTCAATTCCATGGGGCTCGCCGGCCCCATCGGTATGGGGCTTGCTCTCGGATTGGGCCGGAAAACTCTCGTCATCGAGGGCGACGGCGGCCTCTTGATGGGGCTCAGCTTCCTCGCCACGGTTGGCGATGCCAGTCCTTCCGGACTGGTTTTGGCGATTTTGGACAACGGCGCCTACTGTTCTACCGGCTGCCAGCCGACGGCAGCCCGCACCGTCGACCTTGGTCGGCTTGCCGCCGCGGCCGGGTGGACGGTCTTCACAAGCTCGACAGGCGAGGAACTGTCCCAAACCATCGCCCATGCCGTGGCGGTTCGACGCCCCGTCCTGCTCCACATTCCAATCGACACGACCGCGACGCCGGGCGTGCCCTACTTTCAACCAGATCCTCCCGCCCTGACCGCGGGTTTTTGTGCCTGGCTCGAGGCTGCGACGAGCCAGCACGCGAGGAGTGACAGTGAGTGAGAACCTGGCCGAACAAAAGCTTCCCGGATTTTCATCAAAGAAAGAACTGGCCTACGAGGCCATTAAGGAGAGCATCCTGAGCCACTCGTTGCGCCCCGGCGATGCTGTCTCAGAGAGCGCGTTCGCCGAGGCACTTCAGATCAGCCGCACTCCGGTGCGCGAAGCCCTGATGGCACTCGAGCAAGAAGGATTGGTGAAGATCGTGCCTACCCGAGGCATCTTTGTCACCGAGATCACGGTGCGCGATATCCGCGAGATCTATGAGATCCGCCAGGCCCTGGAGTGCCTGGCCGTGCGCAAGGCCGCCCTCACCCCGGACCTCAGCCCCCTCGATCCCCTGCTGGCCGTCCTCGAGACTGCCAGCCGCGGTCGCGAGTCGGTTTCGTACGACAGCCTCTTCCAGGTAGATATCGATCTGCACCGCTTCATCCGCGATACAGCCCGCAATAGCCGCTTGAGCCAGATTCTCGAAAACCTGCAGGATCAGATTCACCGGATCCGCGTGCTCTCCCCGCGGGTGGACGGCCGAATGGATACCACCACGCGCGAGCACCTCGCCATCATTCACGCCCTGAAGCAGCGCGATCCTGACCTCGCCGCGCAGGCGATGCGCGAGCACTTGCACAACGCCCAGGATAACATCATCAACTTCCTCGCCTATTGAGCAGGCACTCCACGAGTGCCAGACACAGGAGGAGAACCACGTGGGGCTCAAATCCTTCGACCAGCATCGTGAGAGTCTGCGCGATGGACGTGAGGTGTACTATAAGGGGGAGCGCGTCGAGGATGTTACTACCCATCCTGTCCTGGGCATCGGGTTAGCCCACGCGGCGCTCGATTACCGGCTGGCCGAGAGCGCGGAGCATCGCGCACTGGCAACGTATGCCGACCCCGAAACGGGCGAGGTCTACAGCCGCTATTATCGTATCCCGGAGAGCACCGAAGACCTTCTCGCGCGCCGCGCGCTGATCGCGGCGGCCACGCGGGCGGGTAGCGGCGTCGTCCTCCTCATCAAGGAAATTGGGACTGATGCCCTCTTTGCCCTGCATGTCGTGACCCATAACCTCGATCAGAGCCGGGGTAGCGGCTATTTCGAGCGGGTCCGCGCCTACTACCAGCATTGTCGCCGGCACGATCTTAGCATGGCGGTGGCCCAGACGGATGTCAAAGGAGATCGAAGCAAATACCCTTCCGAGCAGCCCCACCCGGACTACTATCTGCGCTGCGTGGACGCGAACGAGCGCGGAATCGTCGTGCGCGGGGCGAAAGCGCATACGACGGGCACCCCGTTCGTCGACGAGCTTATTGTCCTCCCGACGCGCGCGATGGGCCCGGCCGATGCGGACTACGCCCTCAGTTTCGCCATTCCGGTGAATGCCCCCGGCCTGAAGCTCATCGCGAGCCCCTCCAGCGACGTCGTCGAGGATTCCTTCGGCTATCCCGTCAGCTCGAGCCACAAGATGGTCGACACCCTGACGATTTTCGACGACGTCTTCGTACCGTGGGAGCGGGTCTTCCTCTTCGGCGAGTGGGACTATGCCGGAGTGCTGGCCAACACGTTCGTGCAATTCCACCGTTTCACCGCGATCGCTTATAAACTCCCGATGTGCGAGCTTTTCATCGGCGGCGCGGCCCTCATCGCCGAGTATAACGGCATCGCCAAGGTCGCACATGTGCGCGAGAAACTGATGGAGCTTGTCGCCTGGACGGAAACCACGCGCGGCCTCGCAGTGGCGGCAGCCCTGGAGCATTCTATCGTGCCGCCGGGCATCGCCGTTCCCAGCACGACCCTCACCAATATCGCTAAGTATCACTTTGCGAGTAACTACCATCGCATGGTCCAGTACGTCCAGGATATTGCCGGCGGGCTGATCGTCACCGGGCCCGCGACCGCCGATTGGGAGAATCCGGTCACGCGCCCCTACCTCGAGCGCTACCTGGGCGGGCCTGGCGGCATTTCCGCCGAGCAACGAATGCGTATCATGAACCTGCTACGCGACATCGCGGCCTCCGAGTTCGGAGGCTACCAGGAAGTGCTCTCTATCCATGCGGAAGGCTCGCTCGCGGCACAACGCATCACCGTCGCCCGTGAGTACGACATCGCCCGCTGCGTCGAGCTTGCCAGAGCAGCCGCAGGTCTTGAGAGCTGAGCGCACCGGCCCGGCCGGCGCCGGGGAGCGAGATGCGTTGCGCGCCCCACGGCACCGGTCCCCCGTTCCGATAGCTGCAGGTCGAACTGGAGAGGAGATCCTATGCCACACGATGGGCAGTCGCGACTCTATGATCCTGAAATCGAAACGATGGACCGGGAGAGCCTGAGGAGTCTGCAGTTCGAACGCCTGAAGTGGCAGATCCGGCGCTGTTACGATCATTCCTCCTTCTATCGCGAGCGCTTCGAGCGGCATGGGGTGCATCCTGACGACCTGCGGACCCTGGCCGATATCCGCAGGTTCCCCGTAGTGACAAAAGAGGAGCTGCGCGAGGAGCAGCGTCGGCACCCGCCCTTCGGACGCTACACGTTGGCGCCACAGAGCGCCTGGCGCGAGCTGCATCCGTCCAGCGGGACCACCGGTACTCCCGTGAATACGATCTGGTCGGAGCGCGACGTCGCCTCTATCGCCAATTTCACCGCGCGAACGATGTGGAGTTTCGGCGTCCGGCCGGGCGATACCGTCCAGAACGCCTTCAGCTATGGCCTCTGGGTCGCCGGGATGTCGGTGCACTACGCCGCGGCAAGGCTCGGCTGCTTCGTGATTCCTATCGGGGCGACGATGACGGAACGGCAGGTCAGCTATCTCAGCACGGGCGGCTCGACCGTCCTCCTGGCGACGCCGTCCTACGCGCTCTACATCGCGGAGCGGTTGCGCCAGCAGGGCGTTGCCCCCGGCGATATTCCGCTCCGGATCGGCTGCTTCGGGGGCGAGCCGGGAATGGAAGTCGAGGCTACCCGCCGCAAGATCGAGACGGGGCTAGGGATCGACGGCTATGACTATTATGGCCTTGCCGAGATCGGGCCGACGATGGCCTCGGAGTGCCACGCGAAAACCGGCCTGCACTGGACCGAAGATCACCATCTGATCGAAATCGTCAATCCGGAGACGATGGAGCCGTGCCACCTCGGCGAGGTGGGGATCGTGGTTATCACGCATCTGACGCGCGAGGCCACACCGATGGTCCGCTATTGGACGAATGATTACGCGCGCAGCACCGACGAGCCCTGCCGCTGCGGGAGCACGCACGTCCGCTCGCCGGGCGGCATTCTGGGACGGGCGGACGACATGATCATCTACCGCGGCGCGAAATTCTATCCTATCCAGGTGGAGAAAGTGGTCCGCAGCTTCGCCGAGCTGGGCGACGAATTCCGGATCGAACTGAACACCAACCGGGAGACGGGCGTGAGTCACTGCACGATCATTGTCGAGCATCTGCAGGCGGCGCACGCCCGGGATGAATCGCTGGCCGAACGGGTCAGGCGCGCGCTCCGGGAGGAGTTGCTCGTAACCCCCTCGATAGAAATTCGGCCGTGGGGCACCCTGGAGCGTACCACGTTCAAGGCACAGCGAATCATCGACCTGCGCTGAGCCCGCGTCCGCCGGGGCTCGCGCAACATCAGGGCAGCCCTCCGGATCGGGCAGGCGGGCGCGCCTGGCCGATCCGGATGCGATTCTTCATTAACCGGCTCCGCCTAAGAACCTCTCAATATCGCCATGATCGCGCGCGCGTTCTTCTCGGCGTCGAGGTTGAGGATGCGGGCGGCAAGCAGCTGAGGGTCGGCAATCGCGGCAAAGCCGGTCACGAAGCCGGTGAACTTCGCGAGCAGGCCGTCCAGAGAGACCGGGTTCTCCGGCTCTCCGAGGGGATAGTCGGTGCGCGCGGAGAGGGTGCGCCCATCCCGTAGGCGGATCTCCACGGCCGCCGGCCACTGGTGGGGATAGAGCGCGTCAAGCGTGGGATCCTGGTGGCAGTCGGTGCGAAGCAAGAGGGAGCGGACGAGCGGATCGTCCACGGTCGCCTGCGTGTATTCGGCGATGCCGGCCGCCCCGCGCACCAGGGCAACCACGGCGGCAAAGGGCGCGCTGAACTGCGCGTCGACGACGTTTCGTGGCGCGCGCTTCTGCTCGATGGGAATGGCCACGAGGGGAGCGCCGGCGCGTAGGATGCCGAGACGAATGGTTTCGACGTCGGACGGAGCAATTGTATGCGCGCGCCTGAGGGCGAGGACGCAGTCAATGAGCCCGTGATTGTAGCGGCAGCAGGCATAGGGCTTAATCGAGACCCGCATGATCTGGAAGGATTCCCCCAGTTGGTCCACGAGTAGCTGTGGGTCGGGCTCGTCGCTATAGCCGCGGAGCAGGCCGAGCCGGCCCTCAAAGACGGTCGCCGGGCCGGTGAATCCTTGCGCGGCCAGCGTCGCGGCCGAGGTCCCGGCATGCGCCGCCCATCCAGGGTTGAGGCGCTTGGTCCAGGAGCCGTCCGACAGATATTCGAGCGATCCGGCGGCCATCGTCCCGGCGATGCCCAGCGCGTGTGTGAGCTGCCCGGCGCTGAGGCCGAGGAGATACCCGGCGGCGGCGGTGGCACCGAATACCCCGGCAACCCCGGTCGGGTGGAAGCCGCGCCGGTAGGCGGAGGCCGCGCCCAACGCGTTGCCGACGCGCATCATGACCTCGTAGCCAGCCACGATGGCCGTAAGCAGCTCCGGCGTCGCGGAGCCCCGTTCCTCGGCTACGGCGAGCGCCGCCGGAATCACGACCGTCCCCGGGTGAAGCGAGGAGACGGTCGTAACGTCGTCCATCTCGACGGCGTGGGCCGCGGCGCCGTTGGCGAGTGTGGCCCACAGCGCGTCCGTCGCGAACCCGCCGCCGATTACGCTCGCTCCGCCAGTCGCGCAGACAGCGCGCGCAAACGCGGCGACGGAGCGACTGGATGGCTCGGCGCTCCCACGTACTGCGACGCCGAGAAGATCCAGGACCAGTTCCTTCGTGCGCGCCTGTACGGGCGGTGGCAGTTCGCTCCAGACCAGCGAGCGGCAGAACGACGCCAGAACGACGGCGGCAGGCTCTTCGGGCGTAATCAGTGGCACTCTCACGCCTCCTTCCTGAGCGCCCCCGGCAAATGGGGGAACTGGGAGAAATGTCGAGGGCGGCAGGGTCGGGGCGAGCGCGCGAGTTTGGCGGGCACCTGGAGGTTACCGGCCAGCGCACGCAATGCGGGCTTCCAGGGCGATGCGTTCGGACGGCACTTTCAGATCGAGCGTCACGCTCCGCTTCCCGCGGTTCAGTCAGATGAAGTCGGCCAATTGCTCCGTGCCGATCCTCGGGTTTTGCCCCTTCTTCATAATACGATTCGGTCGGCGGCCGATTGCGGGATGAAGGGCTGCATCTCCGCTTTTGGCCATCCGCTCCTCGCCTAACGCGATATATCGTCAGTGTACGATCAGTATATAGACGATGTATCAGTTTGTCAATCGTTGTTGGAGATGAGAGCGCGTACAGGTCAGCCCCGGCTCGGGGTTGCGGCGGACCCCCCTCGCCAGTGGAAGTTGCCACGAGCTCGGGCCCACCGTGCCGGCAAATACGGAGACCATTTCAAAACGGGGGCTACGCGGCGAGTGGCAAGGGGTCGGCCCCCTCGTTCATTTCTGGATACCAGTGGACGAACGCCTTCCGCAGATCGCCGTTCAGCGTCTGAACACGCACCTGTAAAAGCAGATGTACGTCCCGCTTGTCGATAGCGAGCAGCCCTTCACCCCGGCCACGATCACGCGCCACACTGCCAACGAGGTCGAGGCGCGGGTGGCGGTGGAAGAACCGGCCTGGCTGATCCTGTTTGCGCTGCCGGTGGCCCTGCTCACCACCCGCTACGCCGGGCCGATCGTCCTGGCCTTCGGTGGCCGCGAGTTCGCCGAGCACGGCTCGACCCTGGCGCTCCAGATCCTGATCTGGTTTCTGCCCTTCAGCTTCATCAACAGTCTGGTGCACTACGTCCTGATCGCCGTCAACCAGCAGCACGCCCTCACCCGCGCCTTCATCATCGGCGTGCTCTTCAACCTGGTGGCCAACCTGCTGCTGATCCCGCGCTCCAGCTTCTACGGTGCCGCCGCCACCACGATCCTGAGCGAGATCGTGCTGCTCCTGCCCTTCTACGCGCTGCTGCGCCGGCACGTCGGCCACATTCCCTGGCTGAGCCTCTTCTGGCGCCCGATCGTGGCCCTCGCCGCGATGGCGCTGCCCCTCTGGCCTGGCGGGCTGCCCTTCTGGCTGGCGATCCCCCTGGCTGGGCTGGTCTACCTGGCGGCGCTGGTCGCCCTCGGCGCCTT
>DOUV01000234.1 GCA_003520455.1 Chloroflexota bacterium
GCTTCCAGCGCCTGACGCAGTTGCTCGGCTCGCGCCCGGTCGGCGGCCGCCTGCTCACTGTCGTCCATCAACTCGGCGATGGGTGCAAATCGAGTCAGCACGGCGTAGAGGAACCAGCCCAGCCAGATGCTTTCGCCGCGCCCCTCGATGCCCACGCGATTCATTCCGTCGTTCCAGTCGCCGGCTTTCATCAGGGGCAGCCCGTGCGGCCCGGCTGTCGTCCCCTTCGCCACGGCCCGGCGACAATGCTCGTAGAGGCTGTAGACCTCGCTCGTGCTCTCGTACAACCCGTAGCGTTCTTCCTCGTCCGGTTCCAGTGGCTCACCTCGCAGGAACGGCACCTTCTCGCTCAGGATGGCGGTGTCGCCGGTCCTGGTCACGTAGTGCGCCGTGACGAAGGGCAGCCACAACAGATCATCGGAGATGCGCGTGCGCACCCCTCGACCCGAGGGCGGGTGCCACCAGTGCAGCACGTCCCCGGCCTCGAACTGGTGGCGCGCGGCGCGCAGAATCTGTTCGCGCGCCATCTCGGGCGCCGCGAAGAGCAGCGCCATCACATCCTGCAACTGGTCGCGGAAGCCATAGGCGCCGCTCGATTGGTAGAAGGCTGAGCGCCCCCAGACCCGGCAGGCCAGATCCTGGTAGAGCAGCCAGCGGTTGAGCAGGAGATTCATGGCGCGATCCGGCGTCTGGACCGCGACGGCGCCGAGCACCCCGTCCCAGAACGTCGTCGCCGCCTCCCAGGCGGCTTCGACCTGCCCCGGCACCTGATAGTGCGCCACCAGGCGGAGCGCCTCGTCCTGGTCGGCGCCCTCGCCGAGAAGGAAGTAGATCTCTTGTGCCTCCCCCGGTTGGAGGTCCAGGTGGAGCTGCATCGCCGCGCACGGATCGAGGCCCGGGCGCACCGTGCCGGCCAGCCCAACCCGCTCGAGCGCCGCTGGCTGGCCAAGCACACCCGTCCTCCCCAGGAATTCGGCGCGATCGGTGGTCAGACCATGGGGCTCTTTGCTCGTCGCCAGAAAGGCCACCCGCTCCCCAAATTCGACGTTGTAGGGATTGCGAGCCAGAAGCGCCCAATGCTCGGCCTCGTACGCCGGTTGGATGTACTGCTGGGCCCGGTCGCGGAACGTCCCGAGCACCCACGGGACGTAGTACGTGGCCGTCACCCGGCGCCCGCGCCCCCAGGTGTTCTCCAGCCGGAGTTGCACCACCTTCACCGGCGCGTCCGGGACGGCGAAGCAGCGCAGGCGCTGCTTCAGCCCATGGCTGTGATGCTCGAAGATCGTGTAGCCCGCACCATGGCGAACGAGGTACGGGCCGGGCGCCGCCGCGGGCAGCGGCGTGGGCGACCAGACCTCCGCGGTCTCTTCGTCGCGCAGGTAGAGCACCTCCCCCGGCCGGTCGCTGACCTGGTCGTTGGACCACGGGCTCAGCCGGTTTTCGCCGCTGTTGATCGCCCACGAATAGCCCACACCGGCCTCTGAAACCAGAAAGCCGAAGTGCGGATTGGCGATGACGTTGATCCAGGGGGCCGGCGTCCACCGGCCCGGCTCATGGAAGATGACGTACTCGCGTCCGTCGGCACTGAAGCCGCCCAGCCCGTTGTCGAAGAGGAGGTCGGCCGGTCGCTCCAACGGCGGCATCGGTTCCTCCGCCTCGTCGGGCGAGAGGGAGGGGACCAGGGCCGGCAGGCGGGTCGGTTGCACTAACAATCCCTCTAACTGTTCCGCCAATCCCCCCTTACTCCCATCCAAAATGGCGCGCGCAGCCGTCTCCAGCAGGACCCGGTCGGCCGCGTTCATCTGATCGCTCCTCAGCACGAAAATACCCCCCCGTTGATTGAGCCAGGCGTCGTTGCCCGTGAGGGCCAGCAGCCGGTGTAGACTGCCCTGCACCTCCTGGGCATACCCGGTCTCTTCCTGGTTGAGGATGACCAGGTCGATCTGGAGCTTCCGATCGCGCCAGTAGGCGTGGGCGCGGAGCAGTTCGCGCACCAGCGGCAGCTCCTCGTCGTTCGAGATCCGCACTAGCAGAATCGGATAATCACCGGAGATGGCAAACCCCCACAAGCCGGGCTGGCCTTTGCTGTTCGCCGCCAGCGTGGCCGGGTCGGCCCGCAGGGCGGGGTGGGGATAGAGCAGCAGCGAGAGCAACTGTTGGACGCGCTCCAGCTCCGGTACGGAGAGATTGAACTGCCGCAACTCCAGCTCACTCTGGGCCCGAGCCTGCTCGAAGGCCCGCTCGATGGTCGGCCAGGCCTGGTAGCGTTGCGCCAGGGCCAGGGCCTGCTGGCGTGACGTGGTCGCGATCGTGAGGTAGGCGAGGTGAGCCGCCGCATGCGGCGCTAAGTCGATCTCCTGGCTGAGCACCATGACCGGGTCGAGGGTCGCGCCGCTCGTGCCAGCAGGCCCAGAGCCATCGGTGAGCGCGGCTGGCGCACGGGTCGTCCGGCCACGGCCCAAGAACCGGCCCCGGTCGCTCTCATAGGCGCCCGTGGTGAGGCCGCCTGCCTCGACGACCAATGCGTGGGCCAGGTAGATCGGCGCTTCTTGGGCCGAGCGCGGGCGGCGGCGAAACAGCAGGCCGTTCACGGCGGGCAGGTACTCGCTCTCGATGAAGAGCTTCGTGAACGCGGGGTGGCGCTGGTCGGCGTCCTGCGGCGCGAGCACGACCTCGCCGTAACTCGTGACCAGCAGACGGCGGGGGCGGTCGCTCTGGTTGGTCAACGTGACGCGCCGAATCTCGACATCGGCATCCGGTGCAACGGTCACCTTCATGCTGAGGAAGATCTCGTGCTCGTGGCGCCGGAACTCGACCATGTGAGGGGAGAAGAAGACCTCCTGATTGTGGGGTACCGCCGCGGTCGGCTGGTAGCCGGCGGACCAGAGGGCCTCGCTCTCCAGGTCCTGAACATAGACCCAGGTACCCCAATCGTCCTGGGTGGTGTCCGCGCGCCAGCGTGTGAGAGCCAGCTCCTCCCAGCTGCTGTACCCACCGCCGGCACTCGTGACGAGCAGCCCGTACCGTCCATTGGAAAGAAAATGCACCTGGGGCATGGGCGTGTGAACCGGGACGCGCCACGGCACCGCGGTGATCGCAGGTTGGGCCGGGCGGAGGTCGCGGATCTCCTCGGATGGCGGCTCTTGAATGGGGGCCTGTTGCGGGACCTGCTCTTGCAAGAGGAGGTCGACGCTCTGCACCCGCGGGTCGGCGTGAAAGCGACGCACCATGACACCATCCTGGAGATAATTGACCAGCGAGAGTAGGATCATGCCCTGGTGGTGCGCCATGAACGAGCGCACCACTGCGTACTTCTGTCCCAGGGAGAGCCGGGAAGGGGTGTAGTCCACCGCCTCGTGCAGGCCGTAGTCGCCCAGCATCGCTAAGGCGGCGAATCGAGCGATGTTCTGCAGCACTGCCTGGGGGCGCAACGGCAGAGCCAGGAGCGAGGCATAGGGGGCAATCACCAGGTCATCGGCCAGGCCCCGCCTGAAGCCCAGGCCTGGAACACCGAACGCACGGTACTGGTAGCTCAGGTTCGCGTCAAAGCGGTAGTAACCCGACTCCGAAATGCCCCAAGGCGTCCCGGTCTGCCGCCCGTAGGCGATCTGGTGCTCGGTGGCCACCCGGTCACTTTGGCCCAGGAGCGTGCCCTCGTACCGGCGCATGAGCAGGGCAGGCATCAGGTACTCGAACATGGTCCCGCTCCAGGAGAGGAGCACCCGCCCACGCTCCACCTGGGTCAGGGGACGACCCAGGTGGAGCCAGTGGCTCTGGGGCACATCGCCCTTGCCGATGGCGACCAGGCTGGCGATCCGTGCCTCGGAGGCCAGCAGATCGTAGTAGTTGTCGTCCAGTCGGCCCGTATCCACGTTGTAACCGATGTGAAAAACCTGCCGGTCCAGATCGAACAGGAAGCCAAACTCCATCTCCCGGACGAAGGCTTCAGCCCGCTCGGCCAATTCGCGAAAATCACCCAACAGGCTCTCTGCCGCTCGGCCCGCACCCTCGAGCCTCTCGGCC
>DOUV01000619.1 GCA_003520455.1 Chloroflexota bacterium
ATGCCCTCCCAAAATGCGCCCGCGCCCAGACCCACCTCCAACCGGCCACGGCTGAGGCGATCCAGGGTTGCGGCCTGCCTGGCGAGCATCGCCGGCGGCCGCAAGGGGAGGTTGGCCACGTTCGTGCCGAGGTGGATTCGCTCGGTACGCATGGCCAGCGCCGTGAGCAGCGTCCAGGTATCAAAGAAGCGGGCGTTGTAGGGGTGGTCTTGCAACGTGATGAGGTCGAGCCCGTCCCGTTCGGCCACCGTTGCCCAGTGGAACGGCCGCTGCGGGTCGCCGGCGCTCGGATCGACGTTGGAACCGAAAAGGGGTTCGAGTTGCTCAGCCATGAGCTACCTCCTCTGCCAACGGAGTGTCAACCAGATGAATTCCCTCAGAAACCAACGCCACAAGGACTCAGGGGAACTCATCTGAGTCCTTGAGTTTCGCTGAGCGCCTGGGACGTCGAGAAGGTTACTGTTGAAGTGATCCCAACCACCGGCCGAGATCAACTTGCTCCGGCGCCCGCGCTGGGGCGTCGCGTCTCACAGCCAGCACGACGCCGATCTCGTCGGGTCCCGCCAGGTGAAGCTCGAGCCCGGTGCCAACGTCATAGAACCCGCGCAGCCACTCACGCTGCTCACCCAGCACGTGCCGTGCCAGGCGGGCCAGCTCGTCCGGATCTGGCAACGCCAGGGTGAAGGCTTGCAGGCGCACGCTGGCGGGAGGCGGTGGGGGCACACCGACGCCGGCCCACGTATTCAGCCCGATGTGGTGGTGGTAGCCCCCTGCGGAGAGGAAGAGAGCACTCGGACCGTAGCGCAGCATCTCGTCGAAGCCTAGCAGGTCGCGATAGAACGCGGCGGCCGGATCGAGGTCGGCGGTGTGTAGGTGGACGTGGCCGAGGCGTGTGGCCGGGTCGGTCCCGCGCCAGGGCTCGTCGTCGTCGCGCAACTCGGCGATCAGCCCATCGAAATCGAGTGGCTCGGTCGCCATCTGGAGCCGACCGTTGCGGCGGGGCCACTGTTCCCGCGGCCGGTCGGCGTAGAGCTCGATGCCGTGGCCGTCCGGGTCCGACAGATAGATCGCCTCACTCACGAGGTGATCCGACGCGCCCTCAACCGGGACTCGCACCGAGGTCAAGCGGCGCAACGCCCGCGCCAGCGCCCGCCGGTGCGGGAAGAGGAGCGCGAAATGATAGAGCCCGCTGGTGCCACGGGGCTGCGGGCGCGCGCCCGGCTGGACGGTCAGGAGGATCTGAGCTGGGAGGTGGCCAGTGGCCGAGAGCGAGACGTGTGCCTCGTCACGCTGAGCCACATGCCAGCCGAGAGCCCCCTGGTAGAAGGCCAGCGAACGGTCGAGATCGGCGACCGTCAGACGAACGTCGCCGATGGTCGTGTCCGGGTGAATCGCGCGATCGGCCATAGCTTATCCTCCATACCTGATTCCTTCCACCGTGACAGTAAATTTACCTCATGGGCCGCTGTCGTCAATAAACTGTGCTATCATGTTAATGGCAGTGGGGTTAAGACACCCCGGCGGACTCGAGCCCAGCCAGGTTGTGCGCCGCCGAGCGTCTGAGGATATCTTGGACCGGCTCGAATCAAGAGGGATCGAGCCGGTTTGGGAGGAGGGCGGTTGTTTGAGCCTGGGGACGAAGGTACTGGCCCAAGGAAGGAGAAACGAGTGAAGAAAAAACAGTATGGCAAACTCCCGCCCCGTTACAGGTTTGTCCTCAATCCGTACGAGGACGTGCGGTTCAGCTCCTGCCCGAACTGCAATCGCAAGACCAGGCTGCGGAAGGTGCCCCTGCTGATCCACGTGGACCCGATGAACCCGGTCGCGCTCAACAAGAGCTGCCGCTACTGCCCGGATTGCGATCTGCTCATCGTCCATCAGGACGAACTCGAGGCGCAACTGGCAGCACTCTTCAGCACGCACAAACCTGAGGTCGTCGGGAACGACTATCTCGTCATTGGCACCCTCGACCGCGCCGATTGGCAACGCGGGCGCAAGACGCCCTTTGCGGCCGGAAAGCTACTGGACATCTTGCACGACTTCAAAGAAGTAGTGAAAATTGAGGTCGATCGTGGTGGGTGGAGACCGAACGAGTGAGCCGGATGGTTCCAGGCTCCGTCCTTCGCCTGACCGACTGCTGCCGAACGATTCCAGCATGACCACCGGGTCTGCTGTTGTTGCCCAGGGAGGCGAACTGTCGATGACTGGCAATCAAACAGGGAAGCGATTGATCCTCGGAGCGCTGGGCCTCTTGCTCACAGCCGGTGTTGCCCTCATCTGGCGACGGGCGCTCTCGCCTGCCCCCTTCAGCCAGGACGACCTTCTGGAAGCGGAGCCGCCGCCGACGCCAGAGGCCATCCCGCGCTGGGACGACGAGGGCGGGGCCCTTCCTGAAGGCCCGCCGACGGCGCTTCCTGCCGGGCCGACGGTTGAGTGAGACCGGCTCACCCGGTGAACACACCCCGAAAGACCCCTGGGAGCGAGCGCTTGCAGGGGTCTTTCGTGAGGGAGGCCGGACTGCGGCGGTTCCGCCACCCTGGCGCTCGGCAGCGGGGGGGGGTGGATTGCGGCCGTGCGAGCGGGTGAGCGCGGATTCCCTGTCGCCGTCTGTTTACTGTGACCACCAGGTCGGTTGGCGGTCCCACCGATGCTCGCGAAGGCTGGCGAGCAGGTCGGGCGGCAGCGGACCGGCATCGCTGGTTGCAATGTTGGCGTGTACGTGGCCGAGTTTGCGCATCCCAGGGATGACGGTATCGACATCGGGGTTGGTGAGGACGAAGCGTAAGGCCATCTCGGGCATGGTCATGCCGGGCGGCACCAACGGTTTGAGCGCCTCGGCCCGCTCGACGCTTGAGATGAGGTTCTCGGGCACAAAGTAGGTGTTGCGCCAGTCACCCTCCGGCCAGCGGCTCTCCCTGGTCAGCGACCCGGTCAGGGTGCCCTCATCGAAGGGGACCCGCGCGATCACCCCGATGTTCAACTCGCGGCAGACCGGGAACAGCTCATCTTCGGGCGCCTGATCGAAGATGTTGTAAATCACCTGGACAGCGTCGATCAGACCGGTGCGGAGCGTGCGGATGCCATTCCAGGGTTCCCACCGGTTGATGCTGATGCCGACTGCGTGGACGAGGCCCTCACGTGTGAGGGCCTCCACCGCTCGTTGCCAGCGCTGATCGGTGGCCCACTCGTCCTCCCAGACGTGGAACTGGATCAGGTCCACGCTCGGGAGCCCCAGGTTTGCCAGGCTCTTCTCGGTATACTCGCGAATGTGGTCGGGAGGAAACGCCTCCTCGAGCGGGTCGCCCCGGTGGGACGGCCACCTGAAGTTCTTGGGCGGAATCTTGGTCGCGGTGTAGAGCCTCTTGTCAGGATTGGCGCGGACCAGTTCGCCCAGCAGCTTCTCGCTGTGCCCGTCGCCGTAGGCCCAGGCGGTGTCGAAGAAGTTGCAGCCGAGATCCACCGCCAGTTGGAGCGCCTGGCGCGACTGCTCGTCGTCGGACGCCGTCCAGGCCCCCATGCCCCACAGGCCGTAGCCGACCTCGCTGACGGGCCAGTCTGTGCGGCCAAACATTCGGTAGCGCATAGATCCCTCCTTCGTGCGCACGGTGTCCAACCTCTCGACCCGGTGCGGTGGCGAGTGGGCCGATGCCCGGCCCTTATTGTGGCACGTTCTGATCCACCTGCAACCAGTCATTTGACACGCCTGGGTGCGTGCTGGTTGGCACATCTTGATCGCGTTGGTCCGCAACGAAATGGCTCGTCTGCAACCTGCGCCCCTTCAACCATCCGAGCTGGAACGCGAATCCCCTGAGCCTGAAGGGGCCCTTCCGGATCCGAGCAGTGGTGGCCGAAGGTACGATGTGCCTGCGCCGTTTGGCGTACGGACGGAAACGAGCGTCTAGGCGAAGCGGGCAGTGCCACGATACGATGACGAGCCGATGTGCATGGCACGCTCCTTGCATATCCTATAGACAGGATGAATCGGGCTCAGGGCTTCGTGCCCTGGACAAAGGAGACCCGTCATGAACCGGACACAGACACGCTTACTCGTTGCTCTCATCATTTTGGCGCTGGCCGCTGGTCTCGTGATGTTTGTCGGTGGCTACAGTTCGCGGGCCCTGGGTCTCTCGCCGGAGGCTCGAGCGATCGCACGGCTGAGCGCGAGCGAGCCCGCTGCGCGCCTGGAGGCGGTGAAGAGCCTGCGCGGGAGTGACCTCTCGCCGGCTGCGGTGAATGCGCTGACGCCGCTCCTGGCCGATCCGGACCCACAGGTCGGCTACCAGGCGGCGATGGCCCTTGGCGAGGCCCAGACACCGGCGGCGCGGCAGGCCCTGATAGCCGCTCTGGATAACTCGAATTCCCTGGTGCGCATCCGCGCGGCTGAGGCGCTGAGCGCGCACCCGACGGCAGAGGCCGCCCCGGCCCTCTCCCGCCTGCTGCTCAATAACGATGACGCGGCGCTGCCCGCCGCGAAGGCGCTGGTCAAGATCGACAACGACGTTGCCCGCAACGCGCTCTGGATGAGCCTGGCCGATGAGAAGCAGACCTCCCGCCAGCGCGCTGCGGCGAGTGCGCTCCTGGAGAACGGGCAGGCCTCGGTTGAGATGCTGAAGCAGGCCCAACTCTCAGGGATCCCGGCCCTGCGGGCCAATGCGACGGTGCTGCTCGACCAGATCAAGGTCCAATAGGAAGGTCCCTTCCAACCCACTTCGCCTGCGGGCGGCCCTATGAAGGTCGCCCGCAGTTTCTTTCCCGCAGGCATTTGGCGCCGGTCACCCCCTCTCCGGCCGCCGCCCGCGACCGGGCCGCCGGCAGTTCGCGAGTGCCACGGTTCGCGACGACGAAATCGACATCGCGCTCTGCTCCCGGGGGATACCTCAGCAACCGGGCGTCGAGGTGCGACGCAGCTGTATGCTTGCGGAGGGTGCGCGCCAAGGTGTCAAGGCAGCCGGCAGAGCGCCCACGACCACGACGCGGGTGCAGCGCCCTGGATGGCTCTCCCGTGCCCCGCCTTGAGCCCCACGCCGCTCGCGGCTATAATCCCCCCATCACTGACGACGAGCCACTAAAGGACACGCCCTTGTTCGGCACACGCGCACCCGCTGATTTCGTGGCCACGGCCATTGCCTTCGTTCTGGCGATCACCATTCATGAGTTTGCTCACGCCTTTACTGCGACCCAACTCGGCGATCCAACGCCGCGGCGCCAGGGTCGGCTCACGCTCAACCCGGTCGCCCACCTCGATCCACTGGGAACGATCTTGATCTTCCTGGCCGGCTTTGGGTGGGGGAAACCGGTCAATGTCAACCCGTTCTACCTGGGCGGTACCCGCGGGATGGCCCTGGTCGCCGTCGCCGGACCGCTCTCCAATGTCCTGTTGGCGATTCCCTTTGCCTTGCTCTTTCGCCTGAATCTTCTACCCTTCGGGGGCGGCGGTGGCCGGCTGCTCCCGAGCCTGCCCGAACTGGCCTTCACGATCGTCTTCATCAACGTCTTGCTGGCCGTTTTCAACCTGATCCCGCTGGCGCCGCTCGACGGTTCGAGCGTGCTCATTGGATTGCTGCCGTCGAATTCAGGCGCCGGGGTCCATCGCATCCAGCAGTACGGCCCCCTGATCCTGATGGGCCTGTTGCTGATTCCGTTCGTCGTGCCCGGCTTCCACCCGATCAGCATGATTATCGGGCCGCCGATCAACTTCTTGCTCCACCTGTTGCTGGGACGTTGACCTGTGCTGGCCCGGACGCGCTACCGCACGGCCCAGGTCTTCCGCCATTTAAGCGGCTGCCTTCGCCGGGGAGACGGCGCCCTGGTCGCCGCGACGCTGCCGCCGGGGTTGCTGGCGCTCTTTGAATCCCAACAGCCCGGCGACCAGGCTCACGCCCTGCGGGTCTGCCGAAGGTTGCTCGAGCAGGGGCACTGCGAGCCGGCCCTGCTTCAGGCGGCGCTCCTCCACGACGTCGGGAAGGTCGTGGGGGTCCCACTGCCCTACCGCGTGGCCGTGGTCTTGCTGCGCTGGCTGGCACCGGGCTGGCTGCCTCGTCTGGCCGCCGGGGGGGAGCAGCGTCGCTGGCTCCAGCCATTTGCATCCAGTCGCGACCACCCGGCGCTCGGCGCGCGGCTGG
>DOUV01000812.1:0-2306 GCA_003520455.1 Chloroflexota bacterium
CCGAGCAGACTGGAGGCAAGAAGGAAGGCATCGGGAGGATTTCGGTATTCTGGGTGTGAACAAAAACCGGAACCCGAAAGGAGACTCCCGATGCCATATACCCATCTTACACCATTTGAGCGCGGTCAGATCGAGGCGCTTCGAAGCGAGGGGCATTCACTGACCGAGATCGGCCGCAGACTGGGTCGGCACCGGACCACGATTGGTCGCGAGATCAATCGTAATCGGTCCTCGGCAGGCTACAAGGCCCAGACGGCCCAGAAGCAGTACCACAAGCGCAGGAAGGCCTGCCGACCGCGACGCCGGCTGGATTACGCGCTCTTGCGCGCGCTCATCGAGGAGTTCATCGCCTTGAAACGCTGGAGCCCGGAACTGGCGGCTGCCTACGTCAAGCGCCTGTACCCGGACGATATGCGGATGTGGGTATGCCATGAGACCATCTATCGGGCCATCTACGAGAACGGAAACTACCTGGACTACCTGCGCGAGCACTTGCCCCAGGCCCGTCGCACCCGCAGAGCTCGCGGCCGGGGCAAGAAGCGTCGTTGCCCGGCGATCCCTCACCGCACCCCGATCTCCCAACGCGAGGCCATCGTTGACGAGCGCGGCCAGATCGGTCACTGGGAGGGGGACTTGGTCGTCGGCAAGGGCCAGGACGGCTTCATCCTCACGCTGGTCGAGCGCTGCTCGCGCCTGCTCGTCGCGGCTGCGCTCCGCACTCGCCGGGCCTGCGAGGCCTGCCAGGCGGTCATCGAGGCGCTGCTGGATTTCCCCACCTCCTGGGTGCGCAGCATCACCTTCGACAACGGCAGCGAGTTCGCCGATCATCAGCACATCGCAGCCGAACTGGGCATCAACGTCTACTTCGCAGATCCGTACTCATCCTACCAGCGCGGCAGCAACGAACAGGTCAACGGCCTTCTGCGCAGATACCTGCCCAAAGGCACTTCCTTCAAAAGCCTGATTCAGGAGGACTTACAGACCATCGTCGATGAGATCAACAACCGGCCCCGCAAATGCCTGGCCTACCGAACCCCCATTGAGATCTTCCAACTCCAGCGACAAGCCCTCATCCGTGCACTTAGTGTTTGAATGTGGGAACCGGTTTCCGACGTGTCGCGCCTCCCGCCGTTTTCGGTATACTGACGCCCTTCAGGCAAGGAGAACCCGGAGGAAGGCTGCGGCGGCCGTCGGCCGTCGATATCAGACGGGAGCGAGGGTGAGCGTATGGAGCGAGGCGCGTGGAAGAGCAACACGGGGTTCATTCTGGCCGCGGTCGGTTCGGCGGTCGGACTGGGGAACATCTGGCGGTTCAGCTACCTGTGCCACAAGAACGGCGGGGGCTCGTTTCTGGTTCCCTACTTCATCGCGCTCCTGGCCGCGGGCATCCCCATCCTGATCCTCGAGTTCGCCATCGGCCACAAGATGCGCGCTTCCGCCCCCAAGGCGATGTACACCGTCCACAAAGAGTGGGAATGGCTCGGTTGGTGGCCCGTGCTCTTCGTGATGTTTGGGATTGATCTCTACTACTCCGTGGTGATCGCGTGGTGCGCCCTGTACGTGGTCTTCTCGGCGCAGGGGTTCTGGGGCGCGTTCCCGTGGGAGCCCGACGCGGCGGCCTTCTTCACTCAGCAGTTCCTCGGCAAGGGCAATGGGGGCGACGTATTTCACCCCGGCGCCATTCGCTGGCCGATCCTGGCGATGACCGCGGGGATCTGGGCCATCCTCTGGGTCATCTGCATCCGCCGGATCGACAAGGGCGTCGAGGTCGCGTGCAAGATCTTCATGCCCGTGCTTGTCCTGCTCACGGTGTTGCTGGTGACCTGGGGGCTCACGCTGGACGGCGCGATGGAGGGCGTTCGGCAGTACCTCTACCCGGACTTCAGCAAACTGGCGGAGGCGCAGGTCTGGCGCGACGCCTTCGGGCAGATCTTCTTCTCGTTGTCCATCGGCTTCGGCATCATGATCGCCTACGCCAGCTATCTTCCGCCCAAGACGGACCTCGTGCGGTCGGCGATGATCACCGCGTTCGCGGACTGCGGCTACAGCATCTTCGCGGGGTTCGCCGTGTTCAGCGTGCTGGGCTACATGGCGTTCACCCAGAACGTGCCTTTCGATGACGTCGTTACGGCCGGGCCGGGCCTGTGCTTCGTGGTCTATCCCGAGGCCATCTCCAACCTGCCCGGTCCGCGGACGCTTTTCGGCCTCGCGTTCTTCACCACGTTGACCCTGGCGGGCATCACCTCCGCCGTCTCGATCTTCGAGGCGTTCACGTCCGCCGTCGTCGACAAGTTCGGGTGGAAACG
>DOUV01000812.1:2382-2860 GCA_003520455.1 Chloroflexota bacterium
GGCGATATGTGGCTCGACATCGTCGACCATTTCCTGAACGCCTACGGACTGATCCTGGTCGGCCTGCTCGAGTGCCTGCTCATCGTGTGGTACTACCGGATCGATCGCCTGCATTTCCATCTATCGGATTCGAGCGAGGGCGGCTACCCGAAGGCGTGGGACATCTGGTGGGAGTGGTCGGTGAAGTTCGCCGCGCCCACAGCCCTGGTCTTCGTGCTCGCATGGAGCGCGATTGACGACCTGCGCACGCCTTACGAGGGGTATCCGGTGCAAGCGTTGCTGATCGTCGGCCTCGGGTGGCTGGTGTGCACCTTCCTGGCCGCAGGGGTGTTCAGCGTGTCCGCCAAGCACATGCCCAACGGTTCGCTTGACCTGTAGGGTCACACGTACAGCATGACCAACACGAGTTCGACCTCGATGACGAGGTGCGCGAGGAAGGGGAGCAGGGCGTTCTTCCTGCGGCGGGCCCAGGCGGTCA
>DOUV01000620.1 GCA_003520455.1 Chloroflexota bacterium
ACGCCTGCTCGATCAACTGCACCAGGCGCTGGCCCTCGCGCGGCGAGACCGCAAACGCCGTCTGGCGAGGGGTCTGCGAGTCGAAATACCAGAATGAGACGTACTGAATCGCGTCAGGCAGGTCGCTGCCCTCCACGAGCGGCGGGATATCGCGCATGCCGTAGAAGATCAGCGCGACGGCGCCACGCTCGTGGGCCAGGCGCGCGGCGCGGCCAAAGCCTTTCGAACGCGTGAGGACAACCTTGCCGGTCAACTCAAGTCCCTCGTAGTGCGCAGTTTCGGTACCGTCCGGCACGTGGATGAGTGCGGCCTCACCCTCCCAACTCACGCTACGTGGGACGAGAGAGAGCCTGGCTGTCTCCCAGTCGGCCAGCCGGCGGGCCTCCTCCTCCGGCGCAACCAGGTCGAGCCAGCCTTCATCAGCCCACCACTCGTCGAAGCTTGGGGAGCCCCAGAAGCGCTCCCCGGTACAGGCCGGGAAGCGGTGCTGCTCAACTTCCAGCCCCCACTCGCTCACATGGTTGGCCACGTATTCCGCGGCGCGGCGAAAGTCGGGGCTGGCCTGGATCCGGTGCCAGCGACTGATGTCGGCCATGTAGCCCAGGGCGGCCAACCCGGAGATGCGGCGCTGCAAATCCGTCGTGACGGTCTTCTCCATAAATATTACCATCCTGCCCGGCAGCCAGTGGACACGCCGGGTCGGGCAGATCATGCAGGCGCAGATTATAACATGCTGCATGGGGGTCTGACAATGGTTTTTCGAGGCGTAGGGTTGCTCGACTTTTCGGGGGCGTCGCACCTGCTTCCTTTGCGAGCACCCGCGCGAGGGGACCAGCCGGCTCAGTGTGGTTTCATACGTGGCCACGGTCGACTATGGGGAGTCGAGGCGCGGCGGGAACCCGCAAAAAGCCGCAATCCCGCATTGCGGCTTTTTGCGGGTTTGCGTGATTACTGCGCCGGTTCGAGCGTCAGGACGCGTCCTTGGGAGGCCGCCTCGACTTGGGTTCGACTGAAGCGCATCGGCTGGGGGCGGACGGCGGCCCAGGGAGCGATCATGTCATCGTAATGTGGGTGGAAGGGTTGCCCGCTCTGGCCAGTCGTGTGTTGGAAGAGGCTGTTATCCCACTGGCCGACATCGATGATCTGGCGATAGCTCGGGAGCGAGGTCACCTCGAACGAATGCCCGTATCGGAAGGCAGTCTTGAGAGGTGTCTGGTCGCCGCCCGGGACACGGGCGAGCACGCGGTTGAAGATGCGGTCGAGCGGCTTGACGCTCCCGAGCGGATGATCGAAGGTCGCTGTGTGCAGGTAGCGCCACCGCCACTCATGGGGTACATCGCCGTAGCGGCGGCCGAGGTCGAGGGCCATATCGGCGAGGGCTGCCTTGAGGATGTCATCGCGCGACTCGCGGGCAGGGGTCGTCTTATCATCCCACCAGCTGTTTTCCGGCTCGGCCAGCAGGATGTTGACGGCCTCCTGATGGGCGTCGGACCACTTGAGATAGTCGTCGAGCAGCTCAGGGCCAAGCTCATCGCCGAAGAGATGCCGGATCAATGCCAGGTAGGTCGCGTTGTAGATTCCGGCGCCGGGGAGGTCCGGATCGAGGCGGTCGCCACCACGCTCGTGCCACTCGCGGAGTTGCTCCTGGGCTCGTTGAACGATGAGGTTGTCGCTGTGCACAGCCAGCAACAGCGGCACGAGGGTCCTGGCGGGCAATGGGACGACGTCGGCCTGAACCGCGCGCATGTCATCAAGCGAGAGCTTCTCTTTGGCCGCCAACAGGGTGATGATGCGCTGTTCACGGAAGGGGGCCGCCCAGGACGAGCCGAGGTGGAAGGGGTAGCTGTCGGGCACGGGTTTGTTGTTGGCGGTAGCAATGAAGCCGGCCGGTGGGTTCAACGCGTGTGGCAATTGCTCGAAGGGGACGAAGCCGACCCACTCGTGGCTGCTATCCCAGCCGGGGGAGGGGACATCGCCGGTCCCGGCGGCGCGAATCGGCATCCGGCCGGCGCCGTAGTACCCGATGTTGCCCTGGTCGTCGGCGTAGATGAAGTTTTGGGCTGGTGTATCCCAGAGTTTCAGCGCCTCAGTGAAGTCATGCCAATTCTGCGCCCGGTTGAGGAGCCGGACGGATGTGAGAATCGTGCTCGGGCGCGCGACTGTCAGCCAGAGCAACGCGGTTGGTTGCTTGAGGCCCCCGACCACATCGTTGATCAAGGGACCGTGACGGCCGACGCGGACGTCGAGTTGCACCAGTTCACTCTGCCCCTTGACGCGGATCTCTTCGCGTACGACCTGGAACGGCTCGAAACGTCCCTCCACCTCGTACTCGGCCGGGTTGGTAGGGTTGAGCTTCTCGAGGTAGAGATCCTCGACGTCGAATTCCAGGTTTGTCACACCCCAGGCGATGTGGTCATTGTGGCCGATGATCACCCCGGGGACACCAGGGAGTGAGGCTCCGATGACATTCAGATCGGGGGTGTGCAGGCCGACCTCGTACCAGAGGCCTGGCATCTGGATGCCAAGATGCGGGTCGTTGGCCAGCATTGGGCGGCCAGTCGTTGATTTTGCGCCGCTCACGACCCAGTTGTTGCTTCCCAGGCCATCGGCGGCCGGCCCAAGGCTTAACCTGGCGGGCGCGAGGGCGGCAGCGACAGCGGCGAGATTGGGTGTTCCAAGGCTGCGGTAGGCGTTGGTTCCTCCGGGGAGGATCAGGGGGCCGTTGGCCGGGTAGCCTGGCGCCAGATCGGCCAGCCGCGCTGCTCCCAGGGTGGCGATCACCCTGGCGCGGAAGAGTTCTGCCTCCCAGTTGCCGTTGAGGTTCCACGCCATCATCTTGCCCCAGACGAGCGTGTCGACTGGCTGCCAGCGGTCGGGCTTGTAGCCCAGAAGTGTGAATTCAAGTGGCAGGCGGTCCTGGCGGCTGTCAATGAAGGCGTTGACCCCTGCCGCGTAGGCCTCCAGCACCGCCCGGGTCTCAGCATCGGCATTGGCCAGGTCGGCAACCGCCGCCCGGTTGGTGCCGAGCGTGCGAAGGAACTTGTCGGTCTCCAGCGTCGTGGCGCCGAGCACCTCGCTCAGCCGGCCCTCGCCAACCCGCCGTTGGAAGTCCATCTGCCAGAGCCGGTCCTGGGCGTGGACGTAGCCCTGGGCAAAGTACAGATCGTGCTCGTTCTGCGCGTACACGTGGGGAATGCCCCACTCGTCTCGATGTATCTCGACCGCTGCCTCCAGGCCAGGGACCTTGACTGTCCCGTTGACCTGAGGCCAGGGCCGCCGAATCAGCCACCATCCTGCTATGCCACCGACCAGGAGAAGCACGACAAGCAGGGCCGTGACACCCACCAGCAGCCGCCGTACCCATAACCGGGTCCGGGCCATGACTCACCTCTTTCTCCGTGGAGCCACCGCGATTGTAACCGAGAGAGTGTCGAGCGACAAGAGCGTACATGGCGGGGGATCGCGCACAACTGGCGGACGCGGGGCAGAATACTATCTCGTCCTATCCCGAGCGGGTGGTCCGAAAGAGCGGCATTTGGCTCCGAGCCGATCTCTCCTGCGCGGCCAACCCACCGCGAAACTCCTGCAACAAACACAGCCGCGTCCTTCCTCAGGAAGACGCGGCTGTACTTTTCGTACCAGCAGATTACGCCGCCAGACTCGTATCGAAGTCCAGATATTTGCGCCAGACCTCGGGGGTCCCAGCCTCGGCGAAGGCCACGAGCGCGGCATAGCGCGGGCGGAACGGGCGGCGCAGGAGCGTCAGATTGGCCTCTTGCGGAGAGCGTCCACCCTTGCGGCTGTTGCAGCGGCGGCAGCAAGCGACCAGGTTTTCCCAGGTGTGCTGGCCCCCCTGCGAACGCGGCACAACGTGGTCGAGAGTCAGATCGTTGCGGGGCGGTACCATCCCACAGTACTGACACTGATAGTTATCCCGCGCCAGAATCCATCGCCGAGTCGGTCCTCGCGACAGACTGTGCGGCAGCGGAACGTACTTCAGCAGGCGAATCACCAGGGGAACCGGGAAGGAGACCTGCTCGGCCCGCAGGCGCGCCTCGGCCGCCTCCACCAATTCGGCCTTTTCTTTCAGGAGAAGGACCACGGCTCGCCGCAGCGAGGTGATGTGTAACGGTTCGTAACTCGCATTCAAAACAAGGACGCTAGACACCCTGTCCTCCCCTCACTGAGAGAGGAGTCATAGCGATCAGCGGGATTCGAACCCGCATGGCCAGACGATCAAAGCAGGGCCTGGCGCTTCCAGTTGCGCCGATGATCGCTCGACTCGACCCGCTGCTCATGCGAGCGGCAGGAACGCAAAAAGCCACCGGTCGGACTTGAACCGACAACCTGCTCTTTACGAAAGAGCTGCTCTGCCAATTGAGCTACGGTGGCATAACGCGCCGACGGCGCTATCCCCTATCGATGGGTAAACGCACCGCCAACTCCAGGCTTTTCAATTGGATCAAGCGGGCGATCGGATTCGAACCGACGACCTTCTCCTTGGCAAGGAGACGTTCTACCACTGAACTACGCCCGCGTACTCAGCCCTGAGGATTGAGACTTGAGGAAAGACATGCTACTCACGCCATTCCTCCTCAGCACGTGGCACTCAGGACCGGAAAAGTGCCGAGGCCCAGACTTGAACTGGGGACCCTCGCATTTTCAGTGCGATGCTCTACCAACTGAGCTACCTCGGCGGAGTCGGGGCGAGAGGATTTGAACCTCCGACCTCGTCGTCCCGAACGACGCGCGCTAACCGGGCTGCGCCACGCCCCGACAGTGCCGCACGGCCACCGATGTGGAAACACACCTCGGCGAGATGTGACCCGGTTCCAGCACCGGCTTCCAGGCCGACGGTCAGCTGCGGGACTAGGATTCGAACCTAGACTGGCTGATCCAGAGTCAGCTGTCCTGCCATTAGACGATCCCGCAGTGCGATGGGCGATACAGGACTCGAACCTGTGACCTCCACGATGTCAACGTGGCGCTCTAACCAACTGAGCTAACCGCCCGATTTCAGAAGCGCCCTGACGAAGGAGGCGCTCCTCAGGTGCCGATGGAGGGATTCGAACCCCCACGGGAATACTCCCACTACGCCCTGAACGTAGCGCGTCTACCGGTTCCGCCACATCGGCCTATCAAGGTGCCACGCACCTGGTGTTTGCAAGCCCACGACGAGACTTGAACTCGTGACCTCACCCTTACCAAGGGTGTGCTCTACCGACTGAGCTACGTGGGCAGGTCTTACGATCTCAAAGGTGCCCGGTAATGGACTCGAACCATTGGCCTCCGCCATGTGAGGGCGGCGCTCTACCGACTGAGCTAACCGGGCGTAGAATACCCACCTTTGTGGTGGGGTCGCCTGCCGTTGCCTCGATTCAAGCTACCATACGTTGGTGTGAGGCTATGGCAATTGGGACAGAGAAATCTCAGATTCGCAGGGCGGCAATTAGCGACATCTCCGTCAATATGATCTATTTGGAGCGGGATTCTGCCAGTTACCGGGTGTTGTTCAGCCCATCCGCACTGAGAACACTTTTCACCGTGCGTTTCGCGCAGCCACCGCCGGACATTGTCCGACAGGGCGAAGAACCGACCCTTCAATCCAGTCTCAAGACCCGCCAACCACCGCTCAATATAGACCTTGTACTGGTACTCCCCCTGACAACGATTATCGCAAAACTTATCTACTGCTCGCTGGACTTCTTTGCCACAAGCCAGGCAATGGGCGCGTGGCTTTTTCGGATTCGGCATCTTGTCTTCTGCGTTGATACCCTTTCGGGAGTGTGCAACAAATCAAGACCCGAGCGCTTTATGACCAAGGTGTTATCATGCCGAGGGTGGGACTCGAACCCACAAGGGTTGCCCCGCGCGATTTTGAGTCGCGTGCGTTTGCCAATTTCGCCACCTCGGCGGTGGAAATGTTCAAGGCGTCCACGGGAGGACTCGAACCTCCGGCCTCAGCCTCCGCAGGGCTGCGCTCTATCCACTGAGCTACGTGGACTCGACCACCCGCGAGTAATTACTCGCGACGCAGGTAGCCCCTAGGGGACTCGAACCCCTGTCTCCGCCTTGAGAGGGCGGTGTCCTGGGCCGCTAGACGAAGGGGCCACAATAGCTCTAGAGGGGAGATGGGGGGAGGTGAGCGTTCGCAGAAAGAGACTGCCTTGCAGTTTCTCTCTGTGTGCTCTCCTCCCCGCGTCTCCACACTCTATTGGTGACCGCGGTAGGACTCGAACCTACAACCCGCTGATTAAGAGTCAGCTGCTCTGCCAGTTGAGCTACGCGGCCACGAAACGACCTGGAATCGGCCGAGTGGAGGAGATAGGATTCGAACCTACTCAGTCAGAGACAACGGATTTACAGTCCGCCCCGGCTCTCCCACTCCGGCGCTCCTCCGAGACTGTTCGTTTGTTAAAGGCGGAGAGGGAGGGATTCGAACCCTCGAGGGCCCAAGAGACCCTACCGCCTTAGCAGGGCGGCCCATTCAACCGCTCTGGCACCTCCCCGAGATTGCCACGCGAGGCGAGAAAGAAACGAGCGTGGGGCTACGGACCACCACGCTCGCGTTGAGTGTGATGCCGAGCTAGCGGCCGGCCTCCCCGCGAGACGTGGGCACGACGGCCCGCACCTGCGGGTCCTGCGTTGGCTTCAAAAAGAAATCGATCTCCAATGTCATGCCAGTCGTGCCTCTCTGTCCAAGCGGGACAGAGTATACATCAGGGATACTGTGATGTCAAATGTGGGTTCGTTTGAATGAGCGGCATCCAGTGCGATCTGTACGTTCGCCCGCTTCTGAGAAAGCAAAATTATAGTGAATCCGCCCCATCTGTCAAACTGGCGGTGCGACGCATCGGTATCCTTCGGGTACCTCCTCAGCCGGCGGATCGCCAGATCCGCGGGCTGCGCTGGCCGGACCAGGCCCTTTTCGTCATCCCATTGGCCTGGATTTGACAATCCAGGCCGAGCGGCGGAGGTACTGCTTTTT
>DOUV01000258.1 GCA_003520455.1 Chloroflexota bacterium
GGCGATTTCGCCAACAGGATCTTTCTAACCGTGGGAGTGTCAACGGAGCAGTTCGTAGGTAACCTGCACCTGGCTGTTGAAGGTCAGCTCGCCGGGGTTGATCTGGGGGCCACCGCCACCACCCATTCCTTGAGCCGCTTCACGGTAGGGCAGGGCGTTTCCAATCACCTCGCTCACCTGAACCACCGGGCCAACCTTGACGCCGGTGAGTCTGGCCAGATCGGCGGCGCGGGCCTGCGCATCCTGGATCGCCGCGGCGCGGGCTTTGCCCTCCAGTGCCCCGGTATCCTTGACCTCGAAGTTGACACCGTAGATGCTGGTGGCGCCGGCCGCGATCACGGCGTCGAGCAGGTCGCTGACCTTCGCGGGGTCGTTGACGACGACGGTCACCTGATTGGTCACGTGGTAGCGGACTTTGGGCTGGGCATCGGAACCCTCGCCGGGCATGCTTTCAGTCCAGATCGAGTAGTTGTTGGTCTGCATGTCTTTGTCGGTGATTCCGGCCTTCTTCAGCGCCGCCAACACTGCGTCCATCTTCGTCGTGTTGTCCTTGCTGGCGGTCTGGGCTGACGTGGCGATGCTTTCAACGCCCACACTCAGACGGGCCCGCTCGGGCGCAGCCGTGACGCTGCCCTGCCCAACGACGGTGATGGTGCGGGGGAGCTGGGTGCCGCCCGCCGTGGGGGTCTGCGCGCCCAGGGCAGGAGCGGCAATCGCGGCCACGGTCAGGGCGAGCGCGAGAACAAGGCCAGACAGGAGAAATCGCTTGTGGATCATGAATGGCTCCTTTGGAGGGCCGCGTGGTGCGGCCGAGTTGCTACGGGTGGATTGACACCTGAAGCATATCGCTCTTCCTGAGAGCCTCCATCGGCCGCTCGCTGCATCTCCGGTTGGCCATTCAGTCGAGGAGTCTCGTGCGTCGCATCCGCACAACGACGGACCCTTGAGCCGGTGAAAGCACTGAGGTTATTCCCGTGCTGAGCCTGCTCCCCTTGCTACCTCGCCTCAAGAAAACTTCACACTCTCCAGCACCTCGCGAGCGGTCTCCAAGGACTTGCGCTGGATTCCCACCATCGGGTACTCGACGGCGGCGAGGAGGCTGATGGCTACGTTCACCTGGTCGAGGGCGCCGCGCAGGCGATCCCGGTCATTCTCGGTGCGCGCTTCGCGTAGCCTGGTGGTCAAATCATCGCGGAGTTGAACTGCCGGGCGAAGGACGGCGGTGACCCTGGCTTTGAGCTCCAGCGGCTCCTCTTGCTGCAGCGCTTGATCAAGTTCCGTCAGCATTTCCTGGTGGAGTCGGTCGAGTACGTCGGTGGTACGAGTCCGGTCGCGAACGCCAATATCTGCTGATCTCATTGCTGATAGCTCCCGGCTGCCCGGGGAGCGGGCGCAGTGGCGCCAGCGCCGTTCGTGGCAAGCTCTGAGGGTTGGGTGAACTCGAAGTAGTCGGTGGGGCGGCGGGCCGAGTTGTTGCCGGCGAAGATGACGACGGCGCGCTCGGCGTAGGCGCCCGCGAGCGTGGCGATGTCTGCAACGCTCGACATAGTCCGCGAATGGCGACCCGTGAGCGTCTGCACCGCGTGTACGATGAGGGGGCCAATCATGCCGAGCCCTAGAACGCCGACGTAGTACACGCCTTTGATGGGCTGCCGCTCAAGGGGTGTTGCGAGGCGCTGCTCTGTCCAGCGGCGAGTCATGGCGAGAGCCACCCCGAGCTCGGCCGCCGCGGCCACCAGCGAGAGGCGCTCGAGCCGGCGCCGAATGCTCTTCGGCGCACCAGCCGCGTTCAGGATCAGCGAGAGTGCGGCCGAGGCACTGGCCGTGGACGATGCACCGAACCAGGCGGGCAGGAGCCGGTGGGCGGATGCCCAGAGCGGGACGCTGGTTGTGGCGAGAAGGGTCCCGGTGTAGATCGACGTCATTGCGCCCGACGCGGCGGCCGGCAGCCCGAACAAGCGCGCCATCTGCCGGCCGATGGTGGCGCCGAGCAGGTCCTCCAGCGCCTGGCCGACCGCGGCCAGCCCGCTGAGGGTGCCGAAGCCCAGCAGCGTCCAGCTCCCGATGGACATCGGCGATGTCGAGCGGAAGATGGCCAGCATGTTGAACCAACGCCGGGGGTAGTGCAGGTCCAGGATGAGCAAGACCGGGCTCACCATGGCGCCCACCAGGGCGAGGTAGCGCCCCGTACGGACAATCGTCCGGTCGCGCGTCTGGCCCAGCAGGTCGGCGACCGTCGCGATGAGCTGCGCCGCCCCTGCGAGGCCGCCCACAAAGAGGTACGTGGCGACCAACCAGCGGTAGTGACTCGCTTTGACCGCCGGCCACTCGTAGTAGCTCTCGCCGCGGTAGGCTTGGTGGAGGCCGGTGGCTCCGGTGCGCCCATCGCCGCGGGCACCATTTCCGGACCGCCCATCGGGGCAGCAAGATCTGGGCCTGTGGGCGATTCGAGTCTGGACCGGATACGAGTCTCGAAATTTTCGGCGGGGAAGGCAGCTCATGCTCCTTCTCCTCCGCGACTTTCCCTGCCGGGCCACCTGGCTACAATGTTGCTATCGGCTCGTTGCTACCGGCTATCATCCATGGACCTGTTCGAGCACGCCCGCCAACAAGAAATCGAGGCTACCCAGCCGCTGGCCGCGCGGATGCGGCCGCGCACGCTGGACGAATTCGTGGGCCAGGCCCACATCGTGGGGCCCGGCCGGCTGCTGCGCCGCGCCATCCAGGCCGATCAACTCTCTTCGGTGATCTTCTACGGGCCGCCGGGTACCGGGAAGACCACCCTGGCCCGGGTGATCGCCAACAGCACCAAAGCGCACTTTATCGCTATCAACGCGGTACTTGCGGGGGTCAAGGACATTCGCGAGGCGATCAGCGCGGCCCAGGAGCGGCGTTCGCTCTACGGCCAGCGCACGATCCTCTTCGTGGACGAGGTCCACCGCTTCAACAAGGCTCAGCAAGATGCGCTGCTGCCCTGGGTCGAGAACGGCACCGTGATCTTGATCGGTGCAACGACCGAGAATCCCTACTTCGAGGTCAACAAGGCCCTCGTCAGCCGCAGTCGCATCTTCCAGCTCAAGTCCCTCACCGAGGAAGAGCTGCGCGCGGTCGCCCACCGGGCGCTCGCCGAGCCCGAGCGCGGCTACGGCCAGCTCGATATCCGGCTCGATGGCGACGCCCTCGACCACCTCGTCAACGTCGCCAACGGCGATGCTCGCGCGGTGCTCAACGCCCTGGAGCTGGCAGTGGAGACCACGCCGCCCGGCCCGGACGGCGCCATCCACGTCACGCGCGAGGTGGCCGAGGAGAGCATCCAGCGGCGCGCGGTGCTCTACGACAAAGAGGGCGACGTTCACTTCGACACGATCTCGGCCTTCATCAAGAGCCTGCGCGGCTCCGACCCTGACGCCGCCCTCTACTGGATGGCCAGGATGGTCTACGCCGGTGAGGACCCGCGCTTCATTTTCCGGCGCATGCTGATCTTCGCCGGCGAGGACGTTGGGCTGGCCGACCCCAATGCCCTGCGGGTCGTGGTCGCGGCGGCCCAAGCCTTCGAGTACGTCGGCATGCCCGAGGGCCGCTTCCACCTGGCCGAGGCTGCGCTCTACCTGGCGACTGCACCCAAGAGCAACTCTACGATGGCCTTCTTCGACGCCCTCGCCACGGTCGAGCAGGAGCGCGAGGCCGACATCCCGGCCCACCTGCGCGACGCCAGCCGCGACAAAGAGGGCTTCGGTCACGGCGAGGGCTACCTCTATCCGCACGCCTACCGCGACCACTGGGTCGCCCAGCAATACCTCCCCGACATGCTCCAGGGCAAAGCCTTCTACCTGCCCTCCGACCAGGGCTACGAGCGCTCAATCCGCGATCGCGTCGCGCGCCAACGGGAAGCCCAACTGGCGGCGATGCTCGAGGGGCGTGCCGTCGCGCCGCTCGAGGTGCTCACCACCAGCCCGACCGACCGCACCCGCGACCGCTGGCTGCAGCGTACCATCTCCGGTGCCGGGGTGCGTCTCGGGGCGCTTCGCGACCGGCTCTTCGACGCCGCCGGGGTCCAGCGCCACCACGTCGTTCTTGACTTGAACGCCACCAGTGGCCTGCTCACCTGGGAGGCCGTCCGGCGGGCGCCCGAGGGGCACGTATGGGCGCTGGCTCAGGACGAGCAGAGCGCCGCGGCCCTCCGCCAGCAGGCGACCCGGCTTCCGGAACTGGAGCGTCCAGTCGTGTTGGTGGGCGAGTTGCCAGATTTGCCGGCGCTGGTCCGAGCGGCTCAGACGGTCGATTCGCCGGCCGCAGAGGTGCTCCGCTTTGACGTCATCGTCGGGCGGAATGCGCTCGGCCGCCTGCCGGACAAAGCGGCGGCCCTGCGCCTGCTTGCCGGGCTGTTGGCGCCGGAGGGGTGCCTGGTCCTGGCT
>DOUV01001000.1 GCA_003520455.1 Chloroflexota bacterium
AACGCCGGGACGGAGTGGTGCCGGCCCAATGACTTCTCGGGGCGGGAAGGGTGGGCATGGCCACGAGCGGCCTCGACAAACGTCCCCATTGCCGCCGACGACATCCCGGCGCTGGTTGCCTTTGCCGGCGAGCGCCAGGTTGATCTGACGGTCGTGGGCCCGGAGGCGCCCTTGGCGGCTGGCATCGCGGATGCCCTCCAGTCGGCCGGTCTGCGGGTGTTTGGTCCCAGTCGTGAGGCCGCCCGCCTGGAGTCGTCGAAAGCGTTTGCCAAAGCCTTCATGGGCAAGCATGCGATTCCCACGGCGGCGTACGCCACCTTCGACGACTACGCTGCAGCCCGCCGCTTCCTCATCGAGCTGGCCCGGCGATCGGTCTCTTCTGGGGTGGTCGTGAAGGCCGATGGGTTGGCGGCCGGCAAGGGAGTCGTGATCTGCGCCGATGTGGACGAGGCCCAGGCGGCGTTGCAGCGCATGATGCTGGGACGAGAATTTGGAACCGCCGGTGATACAGTTGTCATCGAGGAACGCCTGAGCGGTCCGGAAGTTTCGGTGCTGGCTTTCACCGATGGCCACACGGTGGTCCCGATGCCCCCGGCGCGCGACCACAAGCGGGTCTACGATGGCGATCGGGGGCCGAACACCGGCGGGATGGGCGCGTACGCGCCGGTGCCGGACGTGAGTGCGGTACTGGCGGATGAGATTTGCCGGACAATCCTGCAGCCAACGGTGGACGGCCTGGCCGCCCACGGCACACCCTACGTCGGCGTCCTCTACGCCGGGCTGATGTTGACCCCCGCCGGCCCCACGGTGCTCGAATTCAACTGCCGTTTCGGCGATCCCGAGACCCAGGCGATCCTCCCGCTCCTCGAAACCGATCTTGTGGATGTACTCCTGGCCTGTGTCGAGGGACGTCTCAATCAGGTGGAGGTGCGCTGGCGGCCGGCTGCTTGTGCTACGGTGGTGCTGGCCTCGCCGGGCTACCCGGGATCATACCCCAAGGGCCTGCCTGTTTGCGGGTTAGACGGCGTAGCGAGCCGCGAGCGTATTGCAGTCTTTCACGCCGGGACCGCATGGCAGGACGGGTGCGTGGTGACGGCCGGAGGCCGGGTGCTGGCCGTGAGCGGGCTGGGTGTTGATCTGCCAGCCGCGCTGCGCCGGGCCTATGCCGGTGTCGAGTGCATCCACTTCGAGGGTAGTCACTACCGCCGAGACATCGGCCTGAGTATAAGAGATGGGAGCCTGGAGGACCCTGTCGTTAATCTCGAATCTCCTATCGCAGGAGTTCACGCGTGACACACGCAAGCCAGTACAGTCGTGCAGGTGTGAACATCGCCGCGGGCCAACGGGCGGTGGAGTTGATGGGCGCAGCCGTGCGAGCGACATACGGCCCCGAAGTGCTGGCCGGTCTTGGTGCATTCGGCGGGCTGTACGATGCCTCGGGGCTCAGGGCGATGGCAGCGCCGGTCCTCGTTGTCTCGACCGACGGCGTCGGCACCAAGACGAAAGTTGCCTCCCGGCTGGCCCGCTGGGACACCCTCGGCCACGACCTGGTGAATCATTGCATCAACGATATCCTGGTGCAGGGGGCCCGCCCGCTCTTTTTTCTCGATTACGTGGCGTCGAGCCATCTGGACCCTGAGCAGGTCGCGACGATTGTCCAGGGTGTGGCGGCGGCCTGCCGGGAGGCCGGCTGTGCGCTGCTCGGCGGCGAGACGGCTGAGATGCCGGATGTCTACCAGCCGGGCGAGATCGACCTGGTCGGCACCGTCGTCGGGGTGGTAGAGCGCGCGCAGGTGCTCGACGGCACCCGCATCGAGGCCGGCGATGTGATCTTGGGGCTGCCCTCGACCGGCTTGCACACCAATGGCTTCTCACTGGCCCGCTCGATCCTCAACGACCTCGATTGGACAGCGCCGCTGCCTGAGCTCGGGTGCTCGCCCGGAGAGGCGCTCTTGGCGGTCCACCGTTCCTATCTCGAGCCGGTACACCGCTTGTGGGCGGCCGGCGTTGACCTCCGAGGGCTGGCTCACGTCACCGGCGGGGGTATAGTGGACAACCTGCCCCGGATCTTCCCACCGGGGCTCGGAGCTGTGATCCGGCGCGGCACCTGGCCTGAACCGCCGATCTTCGGCTTGATCCAGCGCCTGGGGCAGGTCGCCGACGACGAGATGTTGCGCGTCTTCAACGGAGGACTGGGCATGCTGGCAATCGTCCCGCCCAACGACATCGCGCTGGCGTTGGCGACGCTGCCCGGGGATGCCTCCGTTGTCGGGGAAATCGTGGCCGGACAACCTGAGGTTGCCATTCATCCGGCTTGACCCTGATCGAGAGGAGTTTCTCTGTGAGAGCCCGCCTCGTCGTGTGTATCTCCGGCTCGGGTACCAATTTGCAGGCGATCCTGGATGCAGTCGCACGGGGACAGCCAGACGCCGAGGTCGTCCTGGTCGTGTCGAATCGCAAGGCAGCCTTTGGGCTGGTGCGGGCCGAGCAGGCAGGCATCCCGACGCTCTACTTCCCGCTCAAGCCCTACACCGAAGCTGGGACGAGCCGCGCGGTCTACGACGCGGGCCTGGCCGACCGCATTGGTGCCTATCAGCCCGATCTGATCGTCCTGGCCGGTTGGATGCACATCTTCAGCGCTACTTTCCTGAACCGCTTCTCCGGACGGGTGATCAACCTCCATCCGGCCCTTCCAGGTTGCTTTCCCGGCACCGCCGCGATCCAGCGCGCCTACGAGGCCTACCGTCGCGGTGAGGTCACCGACAGCGGCTGCATGGTGCACTACGTCGTGCCGGAGGTGGACGCCGGACCGGTGATCGCCCGGGCACTCGTCCCCATCAAGCCGGACGATACGCTGGCCGATTTCGAGGCTCGCATGCACGCCGCCGAACATCGCCTGATCGTCGAGGCGGTCCGCACGACTGTACAAGCTCTGCAGCCGCGCCTGGCCGTGTGAGACCACTCATTGTGGAATTGGGGCGGCGCCGGCCTCGCCGGCGCCGCCCCAACGCAGCCTGCTTCAAGAAGAGCGAATCCGAAAACCAAGGGCCGACTCGAAAATCGGCCCTTACTCTTGCCCCTGTTGTTCGCACGGTATCCTCGCGGGACGCTGCCGGTGGATTGGCGGGGAACCGGGGACGAAATGGTAGGGTGTCGCTTCGTGAATCAGGGGTTGTATAACACCGCCAGAATGAAAAGAACCCCGAAGAACATCGGCACCATGAAGAAGATGGTGTAGAGACGGCTGTCAAAACGCAGATGCATATAGTACAGCGCCACCATTGAGGCCTTGATGACTGCCATGGCAAGGAGCACCGGCACGAGCGGGACCCATGCACCAGCCGGCGTCCGCGCCCACTCGGCCAGACCCACCTCAAGCACCGTCACGATGCCTAACCAGAGAGCGATCAGAAAATAGTTCGGGTGTTTTTTCTTCGGATGTTCCTCGCCCACCCGATCTGCTTCAGCCATCTTGTTCCTCCTCGTGAGCGCTCAAACCACGATTGATCCAATGCGCTCCAATCTCGGCCCCAGCCTTGACCTCAACCTGAACGAGACCCGGCCCTCCTCAACCAGCGGCTGGCGAGCGCCTCCTCGCGCCAGCTAATCGATGAGATAGATCACCGTGAAGATCACAATCCAGACCAGGTCCACGAAGTGCCAGTAGAGACCGACGAGCTCAACAGGAAAATGGAGCTTGTGGGCCTGATCGGTGCGGAGCGCCCGGATCAACTGCGAGCCCACCAGAAGCGCACCGACGAAGACGTGCGCCCCGTGGAAACCGGTCAGGATAAAGAACGAGGCCCACGACATGCTCGCCTGCAGGGTGTTGCCTTCGTGGAAGAGTTTGTTGAACTCGTACGCCTGGCCACCCAAGAAGATGGTGCCACCCAACAGCGTGAGACCAAGCCAGAGCCGCAAGCGACTGGCGTTCCCCTCATCGGCAGCCTTCAGCGCACTCACCATCGTGAGACTACTCATCAGCAGGACGAACGTGCTGACGGCGGTGAGGGTGATGTCCAGCGCTTCAGTCCGAGGCTCGCCCCCGGCCACCGCGTTGCGATAGTGGAGAGCCGCGAGAATCAACGACGAGAAAAAAATCACTTCCGAGCTCAGGAAAATCCACATCCCGACCTTGCGAACATCCTCGCTCAGGACACGGGTACCATAGGAGCCTGGCTCAGCCGGTGTCACGTGCTCCATGAAGGCAACTCCTCTTCCTCAAACAGGTCTGGCTCTACCAAAAATAGAGCACGGCAAACATGATGACCCAGGCTACCGCGATGAAGTACCAGTAGAGCACGGTGGCCTGCACGGCGAACGGCTGCTCGGGCGCGACATAGCCGCGCGTGGCTCGCGCCAGCACGATGCCAGCCCACAAAACCCCCACGACCACGTGCAGGGCGTGGAAGATGGTGAGTGTGAAGAATGTCGCTCCGTAGGTCCCATCGTGGATCGAGAAGCCGATACGGCTGAGTTCAAAGGCCTGGACCAGGCTGAAGACAACCCCAAGCACGATTGTGGCCGTCAATCCCAGGCGCAGGCCGGCCCAGCGCCGCTGCCGAATCGAGGACTCAGCCCAGGAGGTGCTGAGGGCCGCCGCAATGAG
>DOUV01000943.1 GCA_003520455.1 Chloroflexota bacterium
CGGCGGCCTCCGGATCGAAGCGTGGACCGGAGTGGTGCCCGATGATCGAGCGTGGCTCGTCCAGCGCCGGGTCAGAGGTGCGCCCCGTTCAGTGGCGTTCGTTGCCAACGGGCGTGAGGCCCTGGTCTTTGCCGTCACGCGCCTGTTAAGTGGGGATCGCAACTTCGGCGCCCCTGGCCTGGCCTACACCGGCAATCTGCTGGACCCGGCGCCCAATGCGGGGCTGCTAGACCAGCTGAGGCGATTGGCGACCATTCTCACGCGCGAGTTTGGCCTGGTGGGTCTCAACGGAGTAGACTTCATCGCGACCGATCCGGCTCTCACGGTGCTCGAGGTCAACCCGCGCTACTCGGCCTCGATGGAGTTGGCGGAGCAGGCGCTGGGCGTGCCCCTCTTCGAGTGGCACGTGGCCGGTTGCTACGGGCGGCCTCTCCCGCCGCTGCCGACCTATCGCGAGTCGCAGGTGCTGGGCAAAGCGATCGTCTACGCGGGGCGCGACGTGACCCTGGGCGACACCAGCGACTGGCCCGCGCGCGGGCGGCGCGATGTGCCTCATCCGGGCGAGAGGATCCGCGCGCGACATCCGATCTGTACCCTGTTTGCCGCCGGAACCAACGAACCCGACTGCTACGCGGCACTGCTCGCGCAGGCTGCCGATCTGAGATGCGAGATCAACGATGACTGAGACTTTCATCCTCATCCCGGGCCGCACCAGCCGTCAGGGCGCCGCGATGAATGCGGGCAAGAACAGTGATGACTACGGTGCAGAGATCAGTACCTTGCAGATGAACCCGGCCGACATGGCTCGTCTGGGTCTGTCCGACGGAGAGCGAGCCATCCTGCGGACAGCGCAGGGCCACGTGGCGGTGACGGTCCAGGCTGTGAAGCGTGCGGACGATCTCCCGGAAGGGCTCGTCTTCTTGCCCTACGGGCGCCTCTCCAGCCAGATCGCCTCGGCCGAGACGCAGGGCACCGGCATGCCGGAATCGAAGGGGTTTGAGGTGGAGATCATCGTGAACGATGATCGCTGAGCAGAGCAAGCGATGAGTGCTGATCAAAGTGTAGAAGGCAGCCTCTCTGTCCGGGTTGATCAATTCACAATCCAGGTCGCTCAATTTTTCGCGTCACTTCCCAAGAGGGGCGAGGTCGCGGGCATAGCCACGCGCTTTCGGCAGGTTGGGCTTCGGGTTGGCGAGCTGTATTACGATGCGACTGATGCTGTATCATCTTCAGAGTACATCATGCTGATTGAGGCTGCGATCCAGCAACTGGATGCGATGGTGGAGTGGCTCAAGGAACTGATGCAGTTGGGCGCCGTTGATACTAGCGAGGCTGTGCTACTCCTTCAGGACGCCGATACGCTTGACACGATGTTGAGAGAGAAAGTCAAAGAAGCGCAAAATAGAGATTGAGCCTTTTGTGCGCCGTGTTCGGCTCGGGAGCGAGCCGTTCATCTCCAGGCTCGCATCTGCAATCTCGCCCGTTCGGGGGAGGACGTATGGCAACGCAAAACGGCACGAGAACCGTCGTCCGGAATGCAACCTGCACCTACTGCGGCTGCGTGTGCGACGATATCGATCTGACCGTCGAAAACAACAAGATCGTGAAGGCTGCGAATGCCTGTGTCCTGGGCAAGGCCTGGTTTTTCAACCACAACGAGTCCCATGGCACGCCGGGCGCGCTTATCAAGGGCCAGCCCGCAACGATCGAGGATGCGATTGAGCGCGCGGCCCGGATTTTGGCGCGGGCGCGTTATCCCCTCGTCTTTGGTATGAGCAACACCACCAACGAGGCCCAGCGCTACGCCCTCGAGATCACCGAGCGCTGCGGGGGCTGCATCGACACCACCACCTCGGTCTGCCATGGTCCAACCGAGATCGCGCTGCAGGGGGTGGGCAAGGTCGCGGCGACGCTCGGCGAGGTCAAGAACCGCGCCGACCTGCTGATCTACTGGGGCTCCAACCCGGCCGAGAGCCACCCGCGCCACCTGTCGCGCTATACCTACACCGCCAGGGGGCTCTTCACGCCCAACGGCAAGCGGGACCGGTACCTGGTCCTGGTGGATGTCCGCAGAACCCCCAGTGCCCGCGCCGCCGACGAGTTCGTCCAGATCAGGCCCGGCACCGATTTCGAGGCCCTCTGGATCCTGCGGTCGCTGGCGCGCGGCGAGACCGTCACCAAGGCTGATTGCGCGCCGACGGGCATCCCGCTCGAGCAGTTCCAGGCCCTCTTCGAGCGGATGAAAAACGCCAAATACGGCGTGCTCTTCTTTGGCATGGGGCTGAGCATGAGCCGCGGCAAGTCCATGAACTCGGCGGCCATCTTCATGCTGGCGGCCGATATGAACCGCCACACCAAGTTCCTGGCCATGCCGATGCGCGGCCACGGCAACGTGACCGGGGTGGACGAGCTGCTCACCTGGAGTACCGGCTACCCCTTCGCGGTCAACTTCAGCCGAGGCTACCCACGCTTCAACCCCGGCGAGTTCACGGCGGTGGACGTGCTCGCCCGCCGCGAGGCCGACGCCGCCCTCATCGTCTCGTCCGACCCCTACGGCAACTTCCCGCGCGCGGCCCGCGAGCACCTGGCCACCATTCCGGTGGTGATCCTCGACGTCAAGCCAAACGACACCAGCGCCATCGCCGAGGTGCACATCACCACCGCGCCCTACGGTATCGCCGTGCCCGGCACGGTCTACCGCATGGATGAGATTCCCATCCGGCTGCGAGTCGCTCTCGAGAGTCCCTATCCCAGCGACGAAGCGGTACTCAGCCGGATGGTCGCGCGCATCAAAGCGCTGAAACGGGAAGCGGCGCCGGCAATGGCGGCTGATTAGCAGCATTGTTGGCCGGCATCCGCCGGAGGGGCGCACTCTCCACGCGGGGGCAGGCAGCGCGTGCGCCCCTCCAGCGGACCAGGCCCAAGGCTCGAACACGAGAGAAAGATGCTCAAGATTACCGGGGGTCGGCTCTACGATCCCATCAACTCGATTGACGGTGAGATTCGCGATCTCTACGTTCAGGACGGGAGTATGGTCCCGGCGCCCGCCGATGAGAACGCGGTGACCCGCACGCTCGATGCCACCGGGATGATTGTACTGCCTGGCGGCCTGGACCTGCACTGCCACATCGCGGGCGGCAAGGTGAACTCCGGGCGGAAGATCCGGCCGGAGGACCACCGCCGCGGCTGGCACTTCGAGCGTACGGACGTGACGCGGAGCGGGACGGGCGGCACGGTGCCCAGCACCTTCGCCACCGGCTACAAGTATGCCGGCATGGGCTACACGACTGCCTTCGACGCCGCGGTGGCGCCGGTGGGCGCGAAGCACACCCACGAAGAGTTCCACGACACACCGGTCATCGACAAGGGCGGCTACATCCTGATGGGCAACAACGAGTTCATCCTTATGAGGCTCAAGGAGGGTGACCTCGACGCCGTCCGCAATTTTGTGGCCTGGGAGCTGCAGGCCACGAAGGGGTACTCGGTCAAGATCGTCAACGCCGGTGGGGTGGAGGGGTGGAAGTTCCGCGACGGCGTCGAGGGGTTAGACTCGCCGGTGGATTTCTTTGAGGTCACCCCCCGCCAGATCATCCAGGCCCTGGCCCGAGTCACCAACGACCTGGGCCTGCCCCATCCGCTCCACATCCACTGCAACAACCTGGGTCGGCCCGGCAACTGGCAGACGACCCTGGAGACGATGAAGGCTCTGGAGGGGCACCAGGTGCACCTGACCCACATTCAGTTTCACTCCTACGGCGGCAAGAGTTGGAGCTCGATGCGCTCAGAGGTGCCCCGGCTGGTCGAGTACTTCAAGGGCCAACCCAATCTGACAGTAGATGTCGGCCAGGTGGTCTTCGGCCCGGTCACGACCATGACGGCCGATGGGCCCTGGCAGTACCTGCTCTACCAGCTCACCGGTGAGCGCTGGGTCAATGTGGACATCGAGGCCGAGACCGGGTGCGGCATCGTGCCCTACGAGTACAAGGCCCGCAACCTGGTCAACGCCCTGCAGTGGGCCGTCGGCCTCGAGTGGTTTCTGCTGATGGACGATCCCTGGCGCATCTCTCTGACCACCGACCACCCCAACGGGGGCACCTTCTGGACCTACCCGCAGATTATCAAGCTCCTGATGAACCGCGAGTACCGCAAGGAGGCCATCGCGCGTGTCAACCAGACCGCGATCAAGCGCACGGTGCTCTCCGAGCTCGACCGCGAGTACTCGCTCTACGAGATCGCTATCATTACGCGCGCCGGCCCGGCCCGCACCCTCGGCCTCGATCGCACCAAAGGCCACCTGGGTCCTGGCGCCGAGGCCGACATCACGATCCACGATCCGGACGACGATGTCGAGCGCATGTTCAGCAACCCGCGCTACGTCTTCAAGAGTGGCGAGCTGATCGTCGAGGAGGGGCACATCCGCGCCAGCCCCACCGGCAAGACCTTCTTCGTGGCGCCCGAGTATGACCCGGCCATCGAAGCCCCAATCCGCGATCACTTCGACAAGTACATGACGATCGTCTACGAAAACTACCCGGTGGACATGGTCTACGTGCCGCATCCGGCACAAGTTGCCACCAGGGAAGCGCTCGGTTACCAGTCAGAGATGAGAGGTTAATCTTTGAGGTGGTTGCTTTCTTCTCCAATAGTCTCGCTCGTTCTTGTGCGTGGCTCGAAAAGGGACGGGGATGCTGAATCGTCAGCGAGTCGCGGATAATCCTTCATCTGCAATCTCTTATCTCCAATCTCGAATCTTCAAGATGCCATGAACATCAACCACGTGGAAATCGAAGACACCTTTGCTGAGGCGTTCGGCATGCGTGGCGCGCGGGTGATCATTACCGCCGAAAGCCACAAGTGGGCCGAGATCGCCGCTCGCGAGGCCACTGGCTACGCCACCTCCGTCATCGCTTGCGATTGCGAGGCTGGGGTTGAGCGCTGCCTCGATCCCGCGGAGACCCCCGACGGCCGTCCAGGGGTGAGTTGCCTCTTCTTCGCCTTCTCGCGCGAGGCGTTGCAGAAGGCGTTGATGGGGCGGCTGGGCCAATGCGTCATGACCTGCGCTACGACCGCCGCCTACAACGGCCTGGCCGTCACCGAGAAGGCCGTGAAGGTGGGCAACCAACTCCGATTTTTTGGGGATGGCTGGCAGAGCAGCAAGAAGCTTGGCGGCCGCCGCTTCTGGCGCATCCCCGTGATGGAGGGTGAGTTCTTGATCGAGGAGACCTTCGGGGTCCAGAACGGGATCGCCGGGGGAAACTTCCTCATCCTCGGCCGCAGCGCCGCCGCGACGTTGGCCGCGGCCGAG
>DOUV01001031.1 GCA_003520455.1 Chloroflexota bacterium
CGGCTCTTTCGGGCGCGATCGAGACCGACATGCCGGCGGGCGAGTGGCCGGCGTTGGCTCTTATCGCTTTCCGGGCCGGCGAGATCGAGCGGGCGGCCATCGGTCCCAATGAGGTCACGCCATTCGTGACGGAAAACGGTGGCCAGGTGCTGCTGCCTCGTTGGGAAATGATTACCCCACTGCTTGTGCGGCTTTTCGAGTCATGATCCGCTCCGGAAGGTCGCCGTAGGAATAGACCACGGACAACTGACAACGAACACCTGGCGAGAGAGATTCGAGATGGAAGACTCGCTTACCCTACTCCTCGTTCGTCACGGCCAATCCGAGGCGAACGCTGGGGTGACTGATGATCCCGACAGTCTCCTTACGCCAGTCGGTCGGGAGCAGGCCCGTCGGGTTGGGCACTGGCTCAGAAGCTACTATTCGGATCGGATCGTTGGTCTCTACAGCAGCGATATGCGCCGGGCCATGGCAACGGCCAGGGTCATCGGCGAGATCATCGGCCGACCCCCGCACGTCTTGGACGGCTGTGCCGAGGCTGAGGTCTGGCTGCCGGACTACCTCCCGCGCTTCGAGGACCCGGTCAGTGCGATCCGCGTGCCGCTGCCGCCCGTCCATGCCGATTACGCCGCGTTCCAGGATCGCATCGCGGACGCGCTGGCGGCGCTCATCCAACAGCACGCCCGCGGGACGGTGGTGCTCGTCTCTCACGGGGGTGTGATGGGGACCCTCGTACGGATTCTATTCGGCTCGCCGCGGTTGAGTGTGAATACCCACAACACGGGCATCATCAAGATTACGTGGTACCGGGGTCGCTGGCATCTCGAGTACCTGAACCGCCAGGAACACCTGGCCGGCTGCGAGGGCTACGCTGTCTAGCCCGAGGGTCTGCATGGCTGGCCCCCGCACTCCTGAGGAACGGCCGCGCCGCCCAACCGGCGAGAAGGTCGGCTGCTTCATCGTCTGCTTCGCCGGCGGGGTGGGCGGGATGCTCCTGGCGAGGGCCTACGCCCTGGTGCTGGGTCGCTGGGTGATCCCGGCATACGCGCTTGTGTTCGTGGTCAGCCTTGTCCTCCTCTGGCACATTCTTGAGCACGCCTGATCGCTGGAACGAAAACGTGAAACGTGACGGCCCGCCAAGCTGGCACCGTCACGTTTCACAGAAGCAGGCACTTACAGCCGGCGCAGGATTCTCTACTTGGGCATCTCCGCGAGCGCGTCGTAGGCCGGGCGTGTGATTGTCTGTGGGTAGATCGGCTCAGTGATGCACCAATAGTACTGCTCGTCGTTCTCGGTCCAGTCCACGTTGCAGACGTAGATCACTGTCATCAGGCCGATCCACGGGCGCCAGTGCCCCTTAGCATATTGGAAAGCGCGCACGAGATACTCCGCCTGTTGAGCCTCAGTCACAGCGTGCCAGTGGTACGGTGACTCGGGGCGGGGGTCTGTCGTCCAACCCATCTCCAGGATGGCCACCTGGCGGTCGGTGTCGCCATATTTCTCCATGATCGCGCGGAGGTCCTCGACGCGTCGGAAGGTGAAATAGCGACCATGGCCCCAGCGATCGGGATCAGCCATGACCTCTTCCGGGCTGAGTTCAGGCGGAGCCTTGTAGCCAGGGGCGTGCACGCCGACAACATCTGCGTAGCCCGTCATCGAGCCACCCGCTGCCTGATACATCTTGTCCAGGTACTCGGTGTCCTCCATTGCCACCGGCATCGGGCCCCCGGTTGGGCTCAGACCGGCTGAGATGACGATGGCGTTGGGGTCAGCTGCTTTGATCGCCTTGTAGGCGGTCTGGAGGAGCTTCATGTAGCCCGCCGGGTCAGGGGGCTGGCCGCACCACTCACGCGCCAGATTCGGCTCGTTCCAAACGGCGTAGCCGGCAATTCGCCCTTTGTACCGGCTGGCGAGGGTTGTCAAGAAGTCGGCCCAATCCTGAAGGTTGTCGGGCGGTCCCATCTCGATCCCGGTACCACAGCGACCGCCAGTGGCCCAGGCCGGCTGGCGGTCGACCCGCGCGAGAATGTTCAGGCCAAACTTATCGTGCGCCAACTCCACCACTTTATCGGGGCGCTCCCAGGCGAACTGCCCCTTGCCACCGCCCTCAATCTCACGCCAGGGAAAATCTTGCTTGACCCAGCCGAAACCGGCGTCCCGGATGAGGCCAAGGTCGCGGTCGGCCACCTCGGGTCGCCACCAGAGGAAGGCCTGCATGCCATACTCCGGTGAGTCGAATGGGTGGGTCAGGTTACGCACAACCGGCGCTTGGGTCGCCGTTGCGGTCGCTTCGGCTACTTGCACCGTCGCAGTGATTGATGGCGCAGGCGAGGGTTGAGCCGTTTTCTCTGCCGTGGCCTCTGGTTCGGGTGTCGCTGTCTGTTCACCCGGCGTAATCGAGGTGAACGTTGGGATCGGAGAACGAGCGATCGTCGCCTCAGTTGGCCCACTTGGGGTGGCGGTTCCCCCACACGCACTGACGAAGAATGCCAGGAGCAAAATCAGACTGAGAAAGAATAGGGAACGTCGTCTCATTGGAAGCCTCAATGTGAGGACAAAGAGACAAGGGGAGGAGAACCTGTTGCTCCTTGCCCCTTGTCTCCTTGTCTCCTTCGCGCCTTACTGGCTCTCTCAAAATGGGGTCGAAAGGACGGATTCGGCGCCGGATATCGTATTCATCGGCAGTCGAGTCACAAAGGAACGGGCTTGAGACTCCCCTCTCGCGACCCACCGCGCGAGATCCCTGAAGCCTCCTTACTTGGGCATCGACGCCAGGGCGCTGTAAACAGGGTAGGGCTGCCAGCCGGGATCGACGATACCGAAGGCGCCGACTTCCCCGCCGGGGTTAACCACCTGGAAGTTCAGGTTCCAGAGGAACATGGCGCCCACCCAGCCCCAGGCCTTGCCCATCTGGTAGGCCTGGACCGTCCAGCGGGCCTGCTCCTCGTGGGTGTTGTCGCGGGCGTACTCGTAGCCAGGATTGGGATTCGGGTTCACCGCCCAGCCGAACTCGGTCACCCACAATTGCTTGGCCCCGTCGCCGTTGGCCACCATCACGTTGCGGTAACCCTCCATGGTGCCGCGGAAGCACCAGGAGTGATGGCGGTTATCGAATGGACCCCGGAAGCTGGCCGCGGGGTCCTGGACCGTGCGCCAGTCGCCGTCGGCCGGGCAGTTGAAGCCCGAGGGGTGCGCTCCAATAGCGTCGGAGTAGCTCTTCAACCCGGCGGCGTACATTTCAGCCAGGTACTGGATGTCGTCGCGGGCCAGATTGCCGACATTGCCGGCCGGGGTGAGCGCCCCGCTGACCACGACCGTGCCCGGGCAGGCAGCCTTGATCGCGGCATAGGCCGGTTTGAGGATATTATTGACATAGTCGGCGGCGCTGATCGGGCGGTCGGCCCACTCCACCAGCAGGTTCTGTTCGTTCCAGACCTCGATGGCCTGGACCTTGCCGCAGTAGCGCCCCGCCACTGCCCCCACGAAGGTGGCGTAGTCCTGGCCGTTGGCCGGGGGACCCTCGCCGTCGCTGCGGCCGCCCGCCCGCGCCCAGGCCGGGGCCTTCACGACGCTGAAGAGCGAGTTCATCCCGTTGCCGGCCACGTCGTTGACGATAGCGTCCATCTCGCCCCACTGGATCTGGCCAGGTCCCGGCTCGAAGGCTTTCCACTCGATTTGCTGCTTGAGCCAGGTGAAACCCAACCCGCGCGTCGCGTTGATCACCTGCCCCCGATCCACGTAAATCATGTGCGCCTGGACCCCGTAGCGGAAGCCACCGGTGCCGGCAGGCCGCGGCGCGGCGGCCGCCGGAGGGGCCTGGG